>JAEFAK010000055.1 GCA_016287555.1 Oscillospiraceae bacterium | reverse complement strand
CCTTCTATCTCGAGGAGGGCGCGAGGGTCAGGTACGTCGAAAAGCACTACGGCGAGGGCGAGGGCACCGGCGAGCGCATAATGAACCCCACGACCCTCATATACATGCAGAAAAACTCCTATATCGAGCTCGAGACCGTCCAGATACGCGGCGTGGATTCGACGATGAGGCAGACCTTCGTCGAGGCAGACGAGGGCTGCGAGGTCGTCATTACGGAGCGGCTCATGACGCACGGCAAGCAGATAGCCGACTCCGAGATGGAGGTCGATCTCAACGGCGCGGATTCCCGCGCGCGCATCACCTCCCGCTCCGTCGCGCAGGACGAGAGCGTCCAGGTCTTCCGCCCGCGCGTCGTCGGCAACGCGAAGTGCTTCGGGCACGTCCAGTGCGACACGATAATCATGGGCTCCGCCAAGGTCAGCTCCATCCCGGAGATAGCGGCCAACAACGTCGAGGCCCAGCTCGTCCATGAGGCGGCGATAGGCCGCATAGCGGGCGATCAGCTGCTCAAGCTGATGACGCTCGGGCTCACCAGAGAAGAGGCCGAAGAGCGCATTATAAGCGGCTTCCTGAAATAACCGAAAGGGGTCAGCGCACATGAAAGTCATTCTCGTTAACGGCAGTCCCCATGAAAAGGGCTGCACCTACACGGCTCTCCGCGAGGTCGAGAAGACCCTGCGCGAGGAAGGCATAGACACAGAGATCTTCTGGATCGGCAGCGAGCCCATTTCGGGCTGCCGCGGCTGCCTGGGCTGCTTCAAAACGGGCGCCTGCGTCATAAAGGACAGAGTCGCCGACTTCGCCGCGGCAGCGGACTCCGCCGACGGCTTCGTCTTCGGCACGCCCGTGCATTTTGCCTCTGCGAGCGGAGCGATGACCTCCTTCATGGACCGCGTCTTTTATTCCTGCGGGCGCAAGCTCGCCTTCAAGCCCGGGGCAGCCGTCGTCTCGGCTCGCCGCGCGGGCACGACCGCGACCTTCGACCAGATGAACAAGTATATGACCATCTGCCAGATGCCCGTCGTCTCCTCCTACTACTGGAACGAAGTCCACGGCAGGACGCCGGAAGACGTCGCGCAGGACCTTGAGGGGCTGTCGGTCATGCGCGCGCTCGGGCGCAACATGGCCTGGCTGCTCAAGCTCAGGGAGGCCGGCGAGAAGGCCGGTATCCCCCTGCCCAGGCAGGAGCAGCGGGTATTCACGAATTTCATCCGCTGAAAGCGGACGAGGTATTTATGGACCTTTTCGATCCCTCCCGCGCCGTCTCATTCCGGACGGACGGGCTCTCGATCTACGTATATCCCAACGGCGGGCGCGCGCTCTACGTCTTCGGCGGAGAGCGCGATGCCCGCTCGCTTTTCTCCGCGCTGGGCGGCGGCGTCTCCATAGCCGCGATAGACGGCGCCGACTGGAACAGGGACCTCTCCCCCTGGCCGGCGCCGAAGGCCTTCAAGAGCGGCGGCGACTTCGGCGGCGGCGCGGACGCGCTCATCGAGAAGATCGGGCGTATCGTCCCGCTCTGCGAGGAAGTGACCGGGCCGCAGGAGCTGCGCGCCTTCGCGGGCTACTCGCTCGGCGGGCTCTTCGCGCTTTACTGCATATATAAGACGGAGCTTTTCTGCCGCGCGGCGTCCGTCTCCGGCTCGCTCTGGTTCGACGGCTTTACAGACTTTATGGCCGACAATACGCCGCACGCCGGGCGGGTCTATCTCTCGCTCGGAGACAAGGAAAAGCACGCGCGCAGCCCGCGCATGGGCTGCGTCGAGGACAGGACCCGCGAGGCGGCGGACATCCTGCGCGCCGCCGGCGTCGAGGTCACGTTCGAGCTCAATCCCGGCGGGCACTTCACGCAGCCGGGCGAAAGGCTCGCAAAGGGCGCGAAAGCTATCATGGCTCCGTAATTAATCATTGCCAATCGGCAGAAAATGATATATAATTTTGTTTTGTTAATTGTTTTAGTATAAAAATAATAATAAATATAAGCGAGGTAACCCGATGTACGAATCCATTTTCACCCCGCTGCGCGTCGGCAGCATCGAGCTGAAAAACCGCGTGGCAATGGTCGCCATGGGCGGCACCGCCCCCATAAATATGCACCAGATGACCTTCATCGAGAAGATACGTCCCTTCTATCTGGAGCGCTGCAAGGGCAACGTCGCTCTCATCATCCCCGGCGTAACCGGCGTCATCGAGGGGCGCAACCGCGGCGGCTTCAAGGAAGCCGAGGATATTTTCCGCGGCCCCATAGCCAAGCTCATGGACGAAGTGCATTCCTACGGCACCAAGTACTTCATGCAGCTCGGCGCCGGCTTCGGACGCGCCATGTTCGCCATGCCTGAGCTCGATCCCGAGCTCTGGCGTCAGATAGCCGTCGCTCCCAGCGATCTTCCGAACGTATGGGAGCCCGAAATGAGGCACAGGGGTCTTACCCTCGACGAGATCGAGGACATCATCGAGGCCTACGGCCGGGCCGCGCTCATCTGCAAGGAGGCCGGCATGGACGGCGTCGAGATACACGCGGTCCACGAGGGCTATCTGCTCGACCAGTTCACCATCGCCAACACCAACCACAGGCTCGACAGATACGGCGGAAGCCTCGAAAACAGGCTCCGCTTCCCCACTGAGATCATTCAGGAGATAAAGCGCACCTGCGGACAGGACTTCCCCGTCAGCGTGCGTTACTCCGTCACGAGCAAGATGCGCGGCTTCAACCAGGGCGCCCTGCCCGGCGAGCCGTATCAGGAGTTCGGCCGCTCCATGGAGGAGAGCCCCGCCGTCGCCCGCGCGCTCGTCGCCGCCGGCGCGGACATGCTCAACGCCGACAACGGCTCCTACGACTCCTGGTTCTGGGCTCATCCGCCGATGTACATGCCTCTGGCCTGCAACCTGCCCGAGGTCTCCTTCATAAAGCAGTTCGTCGACGTCCCCGTCTTCTGCGCCGGCCGCATGGAGACTCCGGAGATAGCCGAGGAGGCCATCAGGTCCGGCAAGATCGACGGCATCGGCGTCGGCAGGCAGTTCCTCGCCGATCCTCTCTGGCTCAACAAGATCCGCGAGGGTCATAAGGAGGACGTCCGTCCCTGCATCGCCTGCCATAACGGCTGCTTCGCCATGGCGCACCGCAGAGGCGTGGACTTCAAGCCCTTCAAGATGGCCCACTGCGCCATCAACCCGCCCTGCAACGAGGAAGAGAGCTATATCCTCAAGCCCGCCGAGGTCAGCAAGAACATCGCCGTGGTCGGCGGCGGCATCGGCGGCATGGAGACGGCCCGTCTGCTCGCCATGCGCGGACACAAGGTAACTCTCTTTGAGAAGACCGGCGAGCTCGGCGGCGTCTTCATCGCGGCTGCCGCCCCCTCCTTCAAGGAGAAGGACAAGGAACTCATCGCCTGGTACATAAAGCAGATAAACGACCAGAAGGTCGATATCCGTCTCAACACCGAGGCGACAGCCGAGGATCTCAAGGGCTACGACGAGGTCGTCATAGCGACCGGCGCCTCTCCGCGCCAGCTCCCCATCCCCGGCTTCAACGGGCCCCGCGTCACCGAGGCGACGGACTACCTGCGCGGCAGAGCCGAGGTCGGCGACAGAGTCGTCGTCATCGGCGGCGGCCTGACCGGCTGCGAGATATGCTACGATCTCGCGCTCAAGGGCAAGCACCCCGTCATCGTCGAGATGCTCGACATGCTGCTCAAGGTCCCGGGCCTCTGCGCGGCGAACTACAACATGCTCTTTGAGATAATCCGCTACTATAACATCCCCGTCCATCTCAACACAGCTCTCGCCGCCATCGCCGACGACGGCACCGTCTCCGTCAAGGGCCCGGACGGCAAGATATTCGAGATACCCGCCGACAGCGTCATCCTCTCCGTCGGCTACGTTGCCTCCGCCCCGCTCGCCGACGCGCTCAAGGCCGCCGGCATGGACGAGAGCAAGATCCACGTCATCGGCGACGCGCAGAAGGTCGGCAATCTCCAGAGCGTCATCAACGCCGCCTATGACACGGCCTACGCCCTGTAAAACATGGCTCGCGAGATCATAAACGATCTTACAACGGGCAACGTCACAAAGAAGCTCATCCGCTTCGCGCTGCCCTTCATGCTCTCGACCCTGCTGCAGACGGCTTACGCCATGGTGGACATGATCATCGTCGGGCAGTTCGTCGGAAAGTCCGGCCTCTCGGCCGTCAGCATCTCCTCGCAGCTGACATGGCTTTCGACCGCGCTCTGCATAGGCTTTTCCAACGCCGGCCAGACGATAATCTCCCAGCTCATAGGCGCGGGCAAGAGAGACGAGCTCAACCGCACGATAGGTACTGTATCGACCGTCATCTTCATCGCCGCGATCGTTATGACCGTCCTCGGCATATGCCTCAGGAAGCCTATTCTGACGCTCCTGAGCACTCCCTCGGAATCCTATGACCAGGCGTCGGTCTATCTGCTGATAGTCTTCGCGGGGATGGTCTTTACCTTCGGATACAATCTCGTTTCGTCGCTTTTCCGGGCAATGGGCGACTCCCGTCACCCGCTGCTGTTCGTGGCGATCGCCGCAGTATCCAATCTCATTCTCGACTATCTCTTCGTCGCAGTCTTCAGGTGGGACGTCGCCGGAGCCGCAATAGCCACGATAGCCGGTCAGGCGATCTCCTTCATCTGCTCGGTGACGTACCTTTACAGGCACCGCGAGCAGTTCGGCTTCGACTTCAGGCTTCCCAGCTTCCGGATCGACCCGGAGCGCTTCAAGACGCTCGTCAAGCTCGGCATCCCGTTCGCGCTCAACAACGCCGCCGTCACCATCTCGATGCTCTTCGTCAACAAGTTCATCAACCAGTACGGCGTCGTTGCCTCGGCCACCTTCGGCACGGGCACGAAGATCGAGCAGATCCCCTGGATAGTCGGCGCGGGCGTCATGCTCGGAAGCGCGACGATGATAGGGCAGAACATGGGCGCGGGCAAAATAGACCGCATGAAGAAGACAGTCAACGTCGGCATCATCTTCTGCGCTATAACGGCCGTCGTCTTCATGGCGCTGTTCTTCCTCTTCCCGAGGCAGATATACTCCATGTTCACCTCCGACGCGGACGTGCTCGATCTGGCGCCGAAGTTCCTGACGGCTCTGGCCTTCGCCCTTCCGGCGACGTGCCTGATGTGTCCTTACCACGCCTTCATACAGGGCATAGGCAACGCCGTCCTCGTCATGATAACGGCCCTGCTCGACGGGTTCGTCAGCCGCATCGTGATAAGCCTGCTGCTGGCCAAGGTCTTCAATCTCGGCCTCTTCGGCTGGTTCCTCGGCTACGGGCTCGCGGCCTACGTCAACACCATAATCTGTATGATCTACTATTACAGCGGCGTCTGGAAGAAGCGCAAGGCCGTTTTCGAGTCTTTCTCCAAATAACTCAAGGGCCCGGTCTCAGCCGAGACCGGGCCTGCTCTGTCTTTTATTTCCCGAAAGGAGCGTTTATCATGAGGCTCTTCGCCGCACTGCTTTTTGACGAAGGATTCCGCGACGCGCTCGCGGGAGCCATGCGCTCCCTGCGCCGGGCAGGCGTCACGGGAAGCTTCACGCCTCCGGAAAACCTGCATCTGACGCTGGCTTTCATAGGCGAGACGAACAGGGTCGACGAGGCGAAGTCGGCGATAGGCTCGCTCGAGCTCTCCCCCGTCGAGCTGAGGCTCGACTGCATCTGCCGCTTCGGCGACACCGTCTGGGCGGGGCTCAGCCCCAACATGGAGCTGTCCGCCGCGGCGGACGCCGTGGGCAAGGCTCTCTGGCAGGCGGGCGCCGGATTCAAGCTCGAAACGAGGCCCTTTATCCCGCACATTACGCTCGTCCGCCGCGCGAGGCCGGACGAGCTCCCGCATATCGAAATACCCGCCGCAGCCATGACGGCGCGGCGGGTATCGCTCATGAGCTCGCAGCTCGGAAAAGGCAAGCCTGTCTATACGGAGATATACTCGCAGGAGATGCTTTGATCTTACTCCCAGAGCGGCTTTTCCATCAGCAGCTGGTCATGGAAGGCTCCGTGCTTCCAGCCCATCTCATGGAAAATGCCGACTCTGCGGAAGCCGAAGGACTCATGGAACGCCTCGCTCGCCTCGTTGGGCAGCGATAGCAGCGCGACGGCCGTATGGAAGCCGCGCTTTTTCAGTTCGTCGAGGACGACGGAATACATGGCGCGCGCTGCGCCGCAGCGGCGCCTGTCCTGCCTGACGTAGACGGACATGGAAACGCTGTATTCATACGCGGCGCGCTCGCCCGCGCGGGAAGCGTAGGCATAGCCTATGACTTCTCCGCCATCCTCGCAGACGACGTAGGGATATCTCTCCGTCGTCTTTTTTATGCGCTCGGCGAACTGCTCCGCCGTCGGCGGGACGACCTCGTAGGTAACGTCCGTGTCGAGGACGTATGGGCGGTATATCCCGCTGATGGCCGCAGCGTCGTCAAGTCTAACCGGACGTACGAGCATGGCGTCAGTCGATCAAGAGCTCGCCGTAGCACTCGGCGTTCTCGAGCGATCTGAGGGCCGCCGCGTCGAACAAGCAGGCATAGAAGATCATGGTGGAATCCTGGCTGACGTAGGCCATGTCGCCGTCGAGGAAGCTGAAATCGCATCCGTAGAACGTGACGTAGCTGCCGTTCCATGCCTCGAACATCGTGAACTCGCGGCAGGCGGTGAACTCGACCTGCGAGCAGTTCAGGCCGGAGTTGTTGGCGATCATGCAGCCGTAGGTGCAGTCGTGCACGGTCCCGCCCACGACCCAGGCCTCATAGCAGTCTGTGACCTCCATGGCGTAGGCGCCGCAGCCGTAGAGATCGCAGCCCCTGACGTTGGCCATATAGCACTCGGTCAGGTCGATGACGTTGCCGCCGCATGTGCCCTCGCCCATCGTATGGCCGACGGAGAGGTCGTAAAGGCCGAGGTACCCGCAGTTTACGAAGCTCATGACGGTCGCGTGACGCGGCTCGCAGACTATCTGAGCCGGCGAGGCGGCATACTTGGAGACGATAACGAGATCGTCAAAGCCGAAGAAGATGATCTCGTCGCCCTCAAAGGCTTCGCGGCGGTAAACCGTCTTTTCCTGCGGATAGACCGGGTACTCCTCGACCTCCGGATGCTCTTCGAGCCACTCGGTAACGTTGTAAACGCCGGGGAGGAGCACTATCGCGGTATCGTCGTCAAGCGCGTCCATGAGCTCATCGACCGTCCCGACCTCGACGACGCTGTCCGCGAGGAAATACGGATCGGTCCTCTTCAGCGCCGCGGCGCCGGAGCGCGGGTCGATGCGGTAAGTCTTATACGAGCTCTCGAAGGTCATCTCGACGGCGTAGTCGATATACATCAGCTCGCAGGGCCAGTAGTCGTCGACGAGAGAGTCGTACTTCGCGACAGTGTTCCCGTCCTTGTCGATGACGAAGAGGTCGGGGCCGAAATAGCCGCAAATGTAAAGATTGTCGTACATATCGAAATCGAAGTTGCAGTCGGCGCCGCCGAAGTCGGTATTGCGCCAGATCTCCTCGCCCGCATTGTCCTCGTCGCAGCCGATGCAGACGATGTCGCCGTCGACGCAGAGAAGATACCCCGTCTCGACGCGGCCAAGCGCCTGCAGGTTATCGAGCTGGGCGACGTTGACCTCCTCAGTCTCGTAGGTCCAGACCTCGGCGCCGTCGGCGCTGTAGGCATGCAGGACGCCGTGGCTGCTCGCGCTGCGAGAGTTCATGATCTCCTCGAGCTCGAAGGTGACGGCCGTCATGTCCGGCTCGGGCGGCTCTGGCAGGGCCGGCGTCACGCTCGGCTGCGGCTCGGGCGTCACGGCAGGCCCGTCGGTCGGCACGGGCGAGGGCTCGGCCGGATGAGGCAGTATATTCGCGCATCCCGCGAGCGAAAGAAGCAGGACCGCGGCGATCAAGAAGGCAAAGAAGCGTTTCATTGCAATCCCTCCGCATAATTATTTAATATCGTGCGATTATTCTATCAAAGCCGTGTCATTTCGTCAAGATTTGCCCCTCATATGTTTAGCATCCGCGCCTTTAATGCTGGACAATCGGGGCGAAAGCTGTTATCATACTTTGGCGGGCATGGCCCGCACACATCCGGGTGTAGCGCAGCTGGCAGCGCGGGTGCTTTGGGAGCATCAGGCCGGGAGTTCGAATCTCCCCACTCGGACCAAAGAGTCGGTTTTTACCGCAAAAGCCGCAGAGAGCATTTCTCTGCGGCTTTTTCTTTGGTATCCTGTCAGATCTGCTTATTCAGTCTGTCAGCTTTCCGTCTATTGAGACGGTCACGACGCGCCACGGGATGAACTTCCCGCTCTCACGCAGAGCAGTCTTCACCGCGGCCTCCAGACCTCCGCAGCACGGGACCTCCATGCGCACGACCGTCACCTCGCGCACATCGTTATCGCGTATTATTGCCGTCAGCTTCTCGGAATAGTCCGCTGCGTCGAGCTTCGGGCATCCGATGAGCGTTATCCTGCCGCGCATGAATCCCTCATGCATGTTCGCGTAGGCGTATGCGGTGCAGTCCGCGGCGATAAGGAGCTTCGCGCCCGCAAAATACGGCGCGTTCGTAGGCACGAGCTTTATCTGGCAGGGCCATTGGCCGAGTCTCGATACGGCCTCAGCCGAGACGGGAGCGGCGCACTCCTCCCTTGCCATGGTCCGCACCGCGCTGCCCGGACAGGAGGCATGACGCCTTTCACCATCCGCACGCAGCTTCTCACGCTTCGCGGAGGCGACGGCGGCCTCGTCATAGGCAGGCGCCTCGCGCTCGACGAAGGCTATCGCTCCCGCAGGACATTCGGGCAGGCAATCGCCGAGGCCGTCGCAGTAATCCTCGCGCACGAGCCTTGCCTTGCCGTCTATCATCTCTATCGCGCCCTCATGACACGCCTCGGCGCACGCGCCGCACCCAACGCACTTTTCCTCGTCAATGCTGATTATCCTTCTTATCATGTCATCCTTCCTCCCCGATGCTCCGGCCCTCCGCGATGGCCTTTCTGTTTTCGGCTATCTTCATGAGCTGCTCATACATCTTTTCTCCGACGCATTCTCTCGCGTATTTGCACCACTGCACACAGTTGAGCGTATCGTTATAGACCGTAAAACCGCAGTTCGGGCAGTCGGCTTTGACGTCGACGGAGAATATCTCTATCTCGGCCCCGCAGCGCGGACACTTCTTTTCATATATCTGTATCTGCGGCTTCCCCTGGCATCCGCTGAATATCATGTTGGCGTCCATGTGGCTCTCTCCCTTCTCTGCTCTTGTTTTCTCATCGTCATTATAATATAATTAATGCAACAAATCTGTTGTATTTCAAACAAGGAGCGATTTTTTTGGAAAACTACCTGCCCATTTTAAGGAGCTGTCCGTTTTTTTCTGGTATGGAAGACGGAGAGATACTGTCCGTTCTCAAATGCGTGGGCGGGCGCGTTCTGCCCGTCGCACGCGGCGCTTACGTTCTCCGCGCAGGCGATTCCACCGAGGAGATGGGTCTCGTGCTCTCCGGCTCGGTGCTGATAATCCAGGAGGACCTCTGGGGGCGGCGCAACATCATGAGCAGATGCTCCGCGGGGGATTTTTTCGCAGAGCCCTACGCCGCTACGCCGGGCACGACGCTCAGCATAAGCGCCGTCGCTGACGGCGAGGGGGAGATACTGCTTCTGAACGTGCGGCGGCTTCTCACGACCTGTCCTTCGGCCTGCGATCACCACGGCAAGCTGATACGCAACATGGTCGGCGTGCTCGCGAGAAAGATGCTCGCTTTCAATGACAAGATAACGCACATGAGCAAGCGGACGACGCGGGAGAAGCTCCTCTCCTATCTGTCCGGCGAGGCCCTGAAAAACGGCGGCTCCTCCTTTGATATACCGTATGACAGGCAGCAGCTGGCGGACTATCTCTGCGTCGACAGAGCCGCGATGTCCGCCGAGCTCTCGAAGCTGCGCAGAGAGGGCGTCATAAGAAGCGAAAAGCAGCATTTCGAGATACTAACCCCAATGGCCTGAAAAAAGCTTGGCAGATTGGTTTATCGGTTGTAAACTAAAATCGGTTTATGGCCGATAAACCTTTTTGGGGAGG
>JAEFAK010000054.1 GCA_016287555.1 Oscillospiraceae bacterium | reverse complement strand
TGAGCGCGGGATCGCCGTCGTCAATGAAGAACAGCACGCTCTTTTTCCCGGCGCGGAAGGCCTCCGAGCAGGCCCGCGTGATAAGGCGCGCCTCCAGCCCGCGGCCCCTGTGCTTCGCGTCGACGGCAACGCCGAATATCTCCGCCTCGCTCTTGTCCCATGTCGAGGTGAAGACGGAGCCGCATATCTTCCCGCCGTCCATAAAGACGTTGACGTCCCATTTGTCGCGGGCGTCGCGGATGCGGGCCGCGTTCCAGTAATAATCCGGATAGGCCGCGTCATGGAAGGCGGCATACTCGGAAAAGCGCTCCTTGCCGAGCTTGTTTACGCCGCCGGACTGGCCCTGCTTGAAGTCCGCCTTGGCAAGGCGCATCGATACGCTGGCTTCATAGGGCTCCGCCCCGGCAGCGGCGGCGGCCTCGGCGGCGGCTCTGTTCTCGCCCGGGTAGGCGAGGATGGCCTCGTAGCCCGCGAAGGCGGAGGCGACGTGGCGGCTCATCTCGTCGTATACCGCGGGATCTCCGCCCGCGGCGCATATGCCGCAGATGGCCTCGCAGTAGCGCGAATCGGAATCGACGAAAAGGCAGAGCACTCCCCTGAGTTCTGCCCCGTCATAGCAGCCGAGGAGCCTTCCCTCGGGCTTTTTGAGCATATCCTGGAATTTTTCCTTCAGCGCGTTTCTCGAGCGGAAACGCGGGAAGGAGGCGGTCTCGGGCGTCTCCTGCGTGCTCCACGCCAGATCGGCGGCCGCGTCTATCCCGTCTTCTTTAATGGGCTTTATCATATCGTTCCTCCGGGTATCGGATCATTTTGGCCTGTCGATTATTGATTGTACCATACTTTTCGCCGTTTTTCAAATCGCCCTTTTCGACCCGAAATGAAAAAAATTTACACTTAAGTTATGCGATTGCCTCTTGTTTTTCACCCCGCGAAAATGTATTATTGACAATAGTATGGAGTATTGTCTTCAGTCCGTATACATATTGCTGAAAGGTGTGAAATAAATGAGCGTTGAATTCAGACCCATCACCCCCCGCATCCAGGAAATGCGCGAAAGGATCCGCCACCGTCTCATCGAGGCCGACTCCGAGCGTGCGATGATAGTCACCGAAGAGTTCAAAAAGCACATGAACCTCGTCCCCGCCATCATGCGTCCGACCCTTACCAAGGCCGTGACCGAGAACATGACGATGCGCGTCGAGGATTTCGACGTTCTCCCGGGCAACCTCGGAAGATACTTCTCCTCCAACATAGGATACCCCGAAGCCAACGCGGGCCTCTCCTTCGTTCCCAACGCAATCAAGAACGGCGACTGGTACATGGGCGAGGACGGCTACTACCACAACCCCGATACCGACGATTTCCGCATGCGCTGCTCCGTCGAGGACTATGAGAACCTCCTCAGCGTCCGCGAGGTCTGGGATCACAGAAGCACCAACTGCTGCGGCGACGGCTGGGCTCCCGAGGGTCTCGACGAGCTGTGCCGTCTCGGCGCGACGAAGCACAACGTCTTCCTCAAGCACCTCGTCAACTGCCGTCCCGGCCACCTGATCGCCGGCTTCGACAAGATCATCAACGTCGGCTACGGCGCTATCAGAAAGCAGGCGCAGGACTGGCTCGACGAGCATCGCGGCAACATCATGGGCGACGACGTCAAGCGCTATCTGTTCTACTCCTCCGCCGTCATCGCCGCCGACGCCGCCATCGCCTACGTCCGCAGGACGGGCGACGCCTGCTTCGAGAAGGCCAAGACCGAGAAGGATCCCGCCAGAAAGGCCGAGCTCGAGAAATTCGGCGAGAGCCTGCACTGGATCAGCGTCAACCCCGCCCGCACCTTCTGGGAGGCGACCGAGGCCGCGCTGCTGTATCAGTACCTGCTCCGCCTCGACGGTCTGGGCGCCATCTCCATGGGCCGCTTCGACCAGTATACCTACAAGCAGTTCAAGTCCGACATGGAAAAGGGCACCCTCACTCTGGACGAGGCTCAGGAGATCGTCGACGCGTTCTTCCTGAAGATCAACAACACCTGGCAGGGCGCTTCCCAGTACATGTTCGAGATGATAGGCGCCAACACCTATATGCACACCAACATAGGCGGCGTCGACAGGCAGGGCAACGACGCGACCAACGAGATCAGCTACATGGTCCTCCAGTCCATCGCCCGCCTCAAGATCCACGATCCCACGATCTCCCTGCGCATCGACAAGGACACCCCGAAGGACATCTGGGAGCTCGCCATCGAGACGACGAAGATAGTCGGCGGCCTGCCCCTGTTCCAGAACGACGACGTCATCATCCCGGCCCTTATCCAGGAGATAGGCTATTCGCTCGAGGACGCGCGCGACTACGGCATCATGGGCTGCCAGGAGATAGTCGGCCCCGGCATGGAGTACCCCGCCGCCAACGGCAACACTCCGCCCTATTCCAGCCTGAACTACGGCACGGTCTTCAACATGGCCATCAACGACGGCAAGAACCCGTTCAACGGCGAGCAGTGCTCCGTCCACACCGGCTTCCTCTATGAGATGAACTCCATAGAAGAGGTACGCGAAGCGATGAGAAAGCTCGTGTTCTACCTCATAAAGCTGCAGGTCAGCGTCGACAACTACACCGAATACCTCCAGCAGTTCTGGAACACCGAGAACGTCCTCTCCCTGAGCATGGCCGACTGCATGGAGAAGGGCATGGACGCCTCCTGGGGCGGCTGCCGCTACAACTCCTACGGCGGCACGGCGACCGGCCTCGCCACGATAGCCGACTGCCTGACCACCATCAAGTACATGTGCTTCGACAAGAAGCTCTGCACGACCCGCGAGCTCTACGACGCCGTCATGGCCAACTGGGAGGGCTACGAGCCGCTGCGCCAGCAGATAATCAACGAGGTCCCGCACTACGGCAACGGCGATCCCTATGCCGACATGGAGATGGTCTGGATGACCGAGTGCTACTACGCGGCCTGCCAGGAGTGCTACTCCATGCGCTCCAAGGTCTATAAGTGCGGCATGTACGGCGCCTCCGACCATGTCACCCAAGGCTACACCACCTGGGCCACCCCGGACGGACGCTTCACCGGCGAGCCCATCGCCGACGCGAGCTCCCCCGCTCAGGGCCGCGACATGAACGGTCCGACCGGCGTCTTCGAGTCCAGCGTCACCTGGAACCACAAGCATTTCATCGACGGTCTCGCCGTCAACCTGAAGATACACCCCAACGCCGTTAACAATCAGGAGGGCGTCGACAAGCTCATCGACATGACCCGCACCTACTTCGACAACGGCGGCATGGAGGTACAGTACAACATCGTCTCCGCCGACGTCCTGCGCAAGGCCCAGGCCAACCCCGAGGAGTATAAGGACCTTATCGTCCGCATCGCGGGCTATTCCGCCTACTTCATCGAGCTGAGCAAGGATTGCCAGAACGACCTCATCAGACGTCACGATCACATGATGTAAGCCCCAATAAGCGAGCGGGCCGCAGAGAGATCTGCGGCCCGCTTTTTTCGTTCCGGTTTAATGTCTTTGTTCGCGGACGCTCATTCGGGCATCCGCTCATTTATTTCATCGAGCAGGTTTATCGTTCTGAATGCTTTATCGCAGCTTCTGCACTGCCAGTCGCAATCGCTCTTCTTTGCTTTCCCGTGAAGCATTTCAAGCTCATTCCCGCAGATCGGGCAGGCCGTCTTTTCCCGACGCCAGAGCTTTTTCAGGAAACCGAGAGCCTCGTTTCTCGAAGCGAAGCCGAGCTCGCTCAGATACGCTCTTTCCATTTCTACGCCTCGTCGTCAGCCCCTGCGGAAGGGGTCGTACTGCGCGGGAAGGTCGCGGAGAGCGGCAAGGCTTATCCTCGCGCGCAGCGCCTCTCCGTGGGCGACGAAGAAATCGCCCTCCGCGCCGGAGAGCCCGCGGCGCTTCAGCTCGGCTCCGAGCATGGAGCAGACGGCCTCGATGCGCTCTGTCTGCCTCGCGAAAGCCGCCCCGTCGAGCCCCGGCTCGGAGGCTATGTCAATCAGCAGCGCGGCGGCGGAGGGTCCGGGCTCCGGGAGCTCCGCGAGCGCGCGGAAGGCCCACTTGTAATACGGCATATAGCGCCGCGCGAGCAGGAAGCAGAGATGCGCCGCGGCGCGGGAAAAGCGCGCCGTCACCTCGCGAAGGGCGGGCACGTCGCCCCGCAGGGCGCAGCGACGGAAATTATACTGGCCCGTCTGCGCCATCTCCATGCAGCAAACGGACATGCGCTTGAGCAGGATATCGTCGGGATAGTGCCGCTCCAACTCGCGGCGGACGGCGGAAAACTCTCCCGCCGGATCGCGGAACACCTCGCCGTTGACTGCCATGGCGAGGTTTTCCTCCGGGACTGCCAGCCACTCGCCGAGCTTTTCCGGCGCGCGCGGGCAGCCGATGAAGCTCTTATAAAAATCCCCGACCGTCATGACTCCGGGCTCCGCGCCGTAAGCCGACAGACTGCGCGCGTACTCCCCCGGCACGAGGCGAAGCACGCGGCGCTTGAACTCGGAAAGCTCGGGGATCATGCCCCTGTCCTCCTCCGGGACCCAGAGGAAGAAATCGACGCCCCAGTCATGGTCGCGGGATATCTCGTCGTCGTAGCCGAAGCACTCAGAGCCGTTGCCGACGAGGCCGGCCGCGCAGCGCTCGGACGGGAACTCCGCCCGCAGCATCGGCAGCACCGTCTCCTCGAAAAAGGCGCGGCTCAGCGCCAGCGCGCCGCCCTCGCGGCTCACCTGCCGGCCTCCCTGCGCCACGCGCGCGCGACGGAATGCTCCGGTCCGAGGAGCCTCTCCGCGAGATCTGCGGCCTCGTTAAGGCACTTTCCCGCATCGTCATCCCGGCCGAGAGCCTCCAGCGTAAAACCGCGGCTGCGCAGCGCGGAGGCGTAATCAATGTTCTTCCCGTAGAGCGTCTCCGTGCCCTTGAGCGCCGCGTCGAATTCGGTCAGCGCTTCCTCGTACCGCTTCGTGTTATAGAGCACGGCGCCGAGCGTTGCGTGGGCGGCGAAAAGATGCGAGTTTTGCTCCGGAAGGGCGTTGAACCTGTCTATGGCCTCGCGGATCATGGCCTCGGCCCTGTCGACCGCGCCGGCGCGCAGGTGCATGGCGGCGAGATTGTTGAGCGCCGTCGCGACCTCGACCTCGGAATCGGGCCTCAAGCGGACTATCTTCAGCGCCGTCTCGGCCAGAGGGATGGCCTCGCCCGGCTCGCCCATGCTCTCGTAGGTCAGGGCAAGGTTGTTGAGCAGGCTGACGTAGGCGTAGCTGCCGCCCTGCCCCTGCGCCTCCAGAAGGCGCGCGGCGGCGTTATACTCGGCGACGGCCTCCCTGTATTCGCCCGTCAGGCGGAGAAGCCCCGCGCGGTTTATCATCATGGTGGCGTACTGCGGGCTGGAGGCCCAGCCGAGCTCCTCCATGATGTCCATGGCCTTTTTCCACGCCTCGCGCGCCTCGGCGTAGCGCGTCACGCCCCGGTAGTAAGCGGCGAGCTCGTTGAGCACGGTCGCGGCTTCGGGGCTTTTTTCATCCAGCCCGGCGAGCGCATCGGTCAGATACGCCTCAATGGGCGCGGCCTCGCCGCGGGCCATGAGCGCGTCAAGGCGCTCGAAGAAGTTTTCGGGCAGTTTATTTTTGTCCATTTTCGGCCTCCTCCAGGGATGCGTAGCCATAGTAGGCGACGCTCCCGGCAAGAATCTTTTCGGCGAGGGATTCTCCCTTCGCCTCCATAGCGAGCAGATGCTCCCAGAGCGCCTGCAGCGTCTCGTACGAATACGTATACAGCTCGCCGCGCTGATAGGTCTCGACGGACGTCACGCCGGGGCCGTCCTGCGTCGTATAGAGCGGACGTCCCGCTCCGCTGACGCGCGGATAGCGCTCATGCAGGACCTCCGTCTGGCCGACGAGCTTCGCCGTTATCATGTCGGCGAGCCTTTCGGCGCGCTCGTCGCGCGGCGGAAGCAGAGCTCTGAGCTTTTCATAGTCCCCCGGCGCGGTCGAGCGCATCATGTGGATATATTTCTCCGCGGGGAGGTTTCTGCCCTGCGCGGCGGCGGCCTCCAGATCGCGCAGGTAGGCTTCGCAGGTCCTCTCGTCCCAGGCCTCGTACTGCCCGCGGCGCATGCCCTCGAAGGTGAGCCTGTCGTTCTGGCAGGAGGCCTTCGGTCCGTCGCCGTTGACGTCGCGGAACATGGGCCATTCTATGTCTATTATCTTTTTTATTGTTTCCTCTTTCGGCTGCATTCTGACGCCTCCTCAGGTCTTTTGGCGCTCCGGCGCCTTACGCTTCAAGCTTATGGCAAAGCCCACGATTTGTCAACGGCCTGTTTACGCCCGGATACGGAAAAGCCGCCCCTCCCGCAGTGCGGAGGGGCGGCCCGAAGGCGGGTTTACTTTTTGGTATAATCGTAAAAGCCCTTGCCGGCGTTGACCCCGGTCTCGCCGCGGTCTATCTTCTCCTTGAGGAGCTTTCCGATCTGATTCTCTATCGTACCCTCCTGATGGGCGGCGGGCTTCATCTGGTTGATGTTGTACGCCGTCTCGAGGCCGACGATGTCGAGGATCTTGAAGGGGCCCGCCGGGGCGCCCGTCGCGAGCTGCCAGGTCAGGTCCACAGTCTCGGGATCAGAAACGCCCTTGGCCCAGAGCATCTGGGCGGCGCTCAGGAACGGGACGAGCATCGAATTGAGGATGTAGCCCGGCTGCTCCTTATGGAGCTGCAGGGGCACCATGCCTATCTCGCCCGCGAACTTAACGACCTCATTATATATAGCCGGATCGGTGCCGGGATGGCCCATGATCTCGGCGGTGTTGTTCTTCCAGATGGTATTGGCGAAGTGCAGCGCGCAGTACTTTTCCGGACGTCCGGTATACTCGGCGAAGGTGCTCGGGAGCATCGTCGAGGAGTTCGTGCATAGGATGGTGTCCTCGTCAAGTATGTCGCGCATGGCCTCGTACATGCCGATCTTAGCCTTCGGCTCCTCGGTCATGGACTCGATGACGAGATACGCCCCGGAGAGGGCCTTCCTGAGGTCCAGCTCGATGTGCACGTTCTCAGCAAAGTTCTTCTTCCCGCTCTCGATCAGCTCGTCGATCTTCCCGGCGGTCATGCCGTCCCAGGAGCGGATGAGCCCGCGCGGATAGAGGAACGCGGCCATCGGATTGCCCACGAGAGCCTTCGCGGCGCCGAGGTCCTCCAGCATGAGCGCCGAGTAGCGCTCGATCTTGGGCGTCGTGCGGCCTATCGAGCTCTCGGAGCGGAGCCAGAAGGTCGTGTCGAATCCGTAATAGGCGCAGATGAGGCCTATCTGAGTGCCGAGCACGCCTCCGCCGCAGACGACGACTTTTTTCCTGTCCATTTTCTTTTTCTTTCCTTCCGTTGTTTTTTATAAAGCCGGCCTTCCATCCGGCCGTGATCCGTTTTTTGACAAGCGAATTATAACATATAAGTATGCCGTTTAACAATAATCGCGCCTATGTGTTTCGGCACAAACTTTTCCAATAAGAGGCAGCGTTTTTTAGGCAAAACGGCATTTTTCTTCCTGCCAGCAAAAGCCTCGCTCTTGTCTGTTTGACTGCGACGAACTATAATACTGTGTAACGTTATAAACGGCAAAACGGAGGGATCGCATGATCTTATTTATCGACGCCTGCGTCCGGGCGGGATCGCGGACGAGAAGGCTTGCGGAACATCTGCTCGGCAGGCTGGGCGGCCCCGTACGGGAGGAAAAGCTCTCCGGGCTGCGCTTCCCCGCGGCCGACGCGGACTTTATCGAGCAACGTGACGCCCTCTCCCACGCCGGCAGCTTCGAGCACCCTCTTTTCGATCTCGCGCGGCGCTTCGCCGAGGCGGATGAGATCGTCGTCGCCGCGCCATTCTGGGACCTCTCCTTCCCGTCCGCGCTCAAGCGGTACTTCGAGCAGGTCAACGCCCTCGGCGTGACCTTCACCTACTCCCCGGAGGGCGTCCCCGTCGGGCTTTGCAGGGCAAAAAAGCTCTGGTACGTGACGACGGCGGGCGGCCCCGTATTCGACGACAGCTTCGGCTACGGCTACGTCCGCGCCCTTGCACGGGGCTTTTACGGCATCGCGGAAACGCAGCTCGTCAAGGCCGAGGGACTGGATATCCTCGGCGCCGACGTCGAGGCGATACTGCGCCGAGCCGAGCGGGAGATAGACGCGCTCTGCCCGGAGCAGCGAGCGTATTGACACGTGGGCCGCGCGGGACTATCATATCATTATGGCATTAAATAGCAAATTCATAATTATGTAAACCTAACTGTCCCGACGGGCGGAGCTGACGCGAGCCGTCCTACGGGGCGAACAACGGACAAGGAGGAACTATCATGGCCGAAACACTGAAGACTCTCAAGACAAGAAGAAGCTGCCGCAACTACAAGCCGGAGCTCATCGAGGAGGAGAAGCTCGACGCCATCATCGAGGCGGGCACCTACGCCGCGACCGGCATGGGAAGGCAGTCCCCCATCATCATCGCCATAACCGACAGGGAGGTCCGCGATACGCTCTCGAAGATGAACGCCGACATCAGAGGCATCTCCTCCGATCCCTTCTACGGCGCGCCGGAGCTCATCGTCGTTCTGGCGAACAAGGCCGTCCCGACCTACATCTACGACGGCACCCTCGTCATGGGCAACCTGATGAACGCGGCGGCGGCAGTAGGCGTGGCGAGCTGCTGGATCCACGGCGCGAAGCCGGAATTCGAGGCCGAGTACGGCAGGGAGCTGCTCAAAAAGCTCGGCGTCGAGGGCGATTACGAGGCCATAGGCCACCTCATCCTCGGCTACGCGGCGACCAAGGCTCCGAAACCCGCTCCCCGCAAGGCGGACTACGTCTACAAGATCTGAACAAGGCGCAAAAAGGCCCGGACGCATCAGCGCGTCCGGGTCTTTTTTTCGTGCTTTCAGTCAGCTCTCTTTTTCGAATACGGCCCTGTCTCTTCTCCCGGAGACGAAGGCGATACCGCTCCCGCTCCCGGTACTCAGCGTCCCGTCCGGAGCGAAGTCCATCTCGACGAAAACGCTGCCCGCCGTCTCGATGAGGCGCATATCGACCGCAAGGCGCACGTCGGACGTCCACCTGGCCGAGACGAGCGCGCGGGACGCTATGCCGGGGACCTCGTTTTCCCGGCGCGAGCCGTCCATGCCGGCGACTATGCGGCGCTCCGCCCCGCTTTTTTCAAGCACGTCGAAGACGACGCTGCCGGGCTCGAAGGATATCTTCATTCGGGCTGCGTCGTTCGCGTCGCCCTCCGAGCCGAAGAAATCGAACGCTTTGAAGGCCAGCTTGCCCTCGCGCAGGACGTACGTCCCGGCGGCCTTCGCCTGCAGAGGGGACATGCGCGAGCGCTCCGGCGCGGGCAGGGCGAGCATGCTCATGCGGCGCCTGAGGTGCTCCGAGGCGTCCCCGTCCTCGGGAAGGGTCTTGGTCTCCGGCGCAGGCAGGGCGTAATACCATTCCCATACAGTATCGAGCACCCTTTGAGGCACGGCGCTCCCCGTCCCGCCGGAGGCGTTTTCGGTTATGGCGAGGAGCATGTCGTACTTGGGGAAAACTATCGTGAACTGGCCCATGGCGCCGTCCGCCCTGTATACGCCCTCTGGACGGCACATCCATATCTGGAAGCCGTAGCCGACGAAATTGTCCTCGGCGGGCGGGTTGACGGCGCGCTCTGTCGCGGACTCGTTCTGCAGCGAAACGGCCTGACGGACGTAGTCCTCGCTGAGGATGCGCTCGCCCTCCCAGACGCCGCCGTCGGCATAGAGCTTCAGAAGGCGCAGATTGTCCTCCGTCGTCGCGTAGAGCCCGCCGCCGCCTATCTCCATGCCGTCCGGCATGCGGCTGCACCTGAGATTTGCCGCGTCTATGCCTATCTTGTCGAAGAGGCGCGGCGTCAGATAGTCTATGAGGCCGAGACCCGTCTTCCGGCGCACCATGGCCCCGAGCAGCGTCGAGCCCATGGAGTTGTACATGAAGGCCGTGCCCGGCTCGTGAACGACCGGCTCGGCGAGAAATTCGCGTATCCAGTCCGCCGTATTGCCCGGCATCGCCTCCATGCCGCAGGCCATCGAGAGCACGTGGCGCACCTTCAGCTGTTTGAGGTTTTCGGAGGGGTCCTCCGGCGCGCGGGCGGGGAAGATGTCAATGACCCGGTCGTCGCGGCTG
>JAEFAK010000053.1 GCA_016287555.1 Oscillospiraceae bacterium | reverse complement strand
GGCTCCTGACCACTTTCTGTTCAGCACGTGATGGATGATGAAAAGGATAAAGATCAGCGTCCCGATGATCTCATGAAACGTCTCACCGATCAGCGAATACGCCATCAGAAGCGGCATGAGGACAGTCATGGCGATATCCAGGGTCATGCGCAGTCTTTTCATCGGTACTGCCGCTCCTTTCGGTGATTTCAATATCCGAGACCGGAAAGCCAATCCTGCACGGTTTCTCGGACAGAGTCCTGCCTGTTCTGGGCGTCGTTCCCACGCACCGCAAGTCCCTTCAGCACTTCGGCATCCGGGCAGGCAGACGCCAGCTTTTTGTCAAATCCGGACAGCCCGCTCCCCTCATGGGTGGAGAACGGCACGAGCTTCTTCCCGGAGAAATCGCTGTTCTCGAAGACCGTGTACATGATCATGGGCCAGTCGCCCCACCAGACAGGAGCCCCGATGAAGACCGTGTCATACCCCGAAAGATCGGGAAGCTCCCCGGCATAAGCGGGTCTGGCTTTGTCATTCTGCTCCTGTTTGGCAACATCGGTCAGCTCGTTGTACGTCATGGGATAGTGGTCGTCCACCGGCAGCACTTCAAACAGGTCTGCGCCGGTCTCCTCTGCGATCATCTCGGCAACAATGGCGGTATTTCCCTTGTCGATCACGCCCACTGTGTACTGCTCGCCTGTGCGGGAAAAGTATATGACCAGAGTGCGGGTGCTGCCCGTTTCGGTTTCCGCGGAAGTGTTCTCCGAAGGCTGGACTTCCGGCTTGCCCGCCGGTTCCGGTTCCGACGGTATCGTGCCTGTATCGGATGCGGGTTCCGAAGGCTTCGCCGGTTCTTCCGAAACTGGCAAGGAGGCGTCTTCGGTCGTATCTTGCGGCGTGCTTCCGCAGGCTGCCATCGAAAGCAGTAGCCCCAGTGTAAGCACCAGGCAAAAGAGTTTTTTGAAGTTCATCTTCATCATCAGAATCCTCCCGGTTCGCGATGGCCGAAGGCTTTATGACAGTTCGTATGACGGTCTCCAGCCTGCGAACTGGACGAGCTGTTCATCGGTACGGTGGTAGTAGCGCACGCCCTTGTCCAGCTTGGCGATCTCCGCCATCTCTGCATCGGTGAGCGTAAAGTCCAGGATATCCAGATTGTCCCGGATGTGGTCCACGTTCCGGCTGCCGGGGATCACCGCGAAGCCCATCTGGGTGTGCCAGCGGAGGATGACCTGCGCCGGGGTCTTGCCGTACTTTCTGCCCAGCTCTGCGAACACCGGTTCATTCTGGAGGGACTTGTCCCCGTGACCCAGGGGATACCAGCTCATGAGCTTGATGCCGTACTTGTCCAGGGTCCTGCGAAGCTCCGTCTGGGTAAAGTAAGGATGCGCCTCCACCTGGATGAACTGGGGCGCGATCTCCCATTTGGTCTCCAGCTCTTCGATATACTTGCCCTCAAAGTTGGAAATGCCGATGGACTTTGCCTTGCCTTCTTTGTACGCCTTTTCCAGCTGACGGTAGCCGGCCAGCCAGTTGCCTGCGGGCTGATGGATGTAGAGCAGATCCACATAGTCCACGCCCAGGCGCTCCAGAGTCTCGTCCACCGCGTTCTCGTTCTCATATTCGCTGGGCCAGAGCTTTGTGGAGAGGAAGATATCCTCCCGCTTGATGCCGCTGGCCTTCATGCCCCTGCCGACGGCGCGCTCATTGACATAGGCGTTGGCGGTATCCACCAGGGAATAGCCCATCTTCAGCGCTTCCCGGACGCTGTTCTCCGCGTCTGCCGGGGAGAGCATATAGGTGCCGATGCCGATGACAGGGCATTTGATTCCGTTATTCAGCTTCATGTATTCCATTAAAATTTTCCTCCTCAATAAGTCGATGCCTTGGAACCGGTGAATCTCCAGTTTCCGCCTTCTTTGCGTAAAGTGAAGTCGCCGCGCAGTCGCCAGCAGTTTTTTCTGCCGCCGTACACAGCGGCCAGTACGCGGCTCTTTCCAGTCAAAAATGCGCCGTCGGCGGTTATTGTGACCTCAATGCTGTCATGGTCTGCCGCATAATAGTTGAAGGTGCCTTCCATCAGTCCTTTTATAAACTCATCTTTAGACTGCCGGACGCCGGTCATATGCGTAAGAGCATAGTCGTCTGCCATGAGCTCACGCAATCCATCCGCGTTCTTATCGATCATGCAGCGCCAATACCGACGATACAGATCACGGATCGTTTCCTTTTCCTCCATCATCTCTGACTTAAAGCAGTCCGTTGGCAGAGAGCCATTTCCGTACGCTTGCCTTTGCATTCGCCGCCTGGCTTCCGGTGATGGAAAGGCCCTTCTTTACATCTGCGCCGGGGCAGGCCTTTTTGATGTCCCGCTCGCTGCCGCCCATGCCGCTGCCCTCGTTGGTGCAAAGGGGCAGGATCGTCTTGCCGGTGAAATCGAAGGCCTCCAGGAAGGTGAATACCGCCATGGGCATCGTTCCCCAGTAGTTGGGATAGGCCAGGACGACGGTATCATACTCGTCGATGCTCTCGGGCAGGGAAACCAGCTCCGGTCTGACCTTCGCCCGCAGATCCTTCTTCGCTTCCTCGATGCAGGTCATGTAGACCGGGGAATAGGGGTTCTTCATTTCGATCTTGAAGGTGTCGGTATCGATCAGTTCTTTCATCCCGTTTACAACGATCTCCGTGTTGCCGACCTTCACGTAGCGCATCGCGCCGCCGAAGTAGTTCTCATCCGCTCTGGAAAAATATGCGATCAGTGTTTTGGCCATGGTTGGTTCCTCCTGTTGTTCTGATTCGGTTGGGTGGTCGTTTCTTTTTCTGGCTTTATTCTACCAAGGATATATTGCAAAGTCCAATCAAAACATGCTATACTTGATTTATAAATTAAATAACAGGAGCGGACCATGACGACCAAACAGATCGATTGCTGCATCGAGCTTGCCCGCACGCTGAATTTCAGCCGGGCGGCGGAAAACATGTTTCTCAGCCAGCCGACCTTATCCTATCAGATAAGGCTGCTGGAGGAGGAGATCGGCTTCGCCGTCTTTGAGCGAAGCGGCAAGGGCGCCGCCCTCACCCCGGCCGGAGCGCAGTTCGTCTCCTTTCTGACGGGCATGCGGCAGGACCTGAAGCGCGCCGTCGAGCAGGGGCAGAATTTCAGCGCCCGCTTCCGGGACAGCATCTCCTTCGGCATGATGGTATGGCAGGCCGTTTACTTTCTCCCGGAAGCCATGCGGATCTTTGAGCAGTCCGAACCGGGCGTGCAGATCGCGCCTGTCTTTCGGTACGAAAACGGCATGGAGGCGTTCCTGCGCAATGAAGTGGACGTCGTTTTCGCTCTGAAGGAGCAGACTCGGCAGGTACCGGGCATCCGTGTCCATGACCTTTTCGAGAGCCGTATATACCTGATCGCGGCTCGGGACGATCCTCTATCAGGAAAGGATCTGATCCGCGAAGAGGACCTTTATGGCCGGACGCTGATGGTGGGCGGCGGTTCCCCCCAGGCGCTCCGGGCGGTCCAGCACCGCCTGATCGGCTCCGGGAAGATCAGTTACTTCAACAGCGCCGACCACGATACGACGAGGATCAACGTCGCCGCCGGGCGCGGCGTCTGTCTGGCGCCTGGGTTCCTGAACGATCACAGCGGTCAGTTCGCGTGGATCCCGTTCGACTGCAGGGAGACCTTTTCGTGCGTCCTCTGCACTCACAGGGAGGACGAGCGTCCGTCGCTCAAAGCTTTCCTCGGCGTGCTGCAGGGTCTGTACCGGGACGCCGTGGCTTTTCCGCTATAAACGGGGCGGACGGCCTCGCCGCGCATCCCGCGGCGCTGCGGCCGGCGCGCATGACATCAAAAGAAGCATCCGTCCGTTCGGGCGGATGCTTCTTTCTTATGGCTGCGTATGGCGGGAGCCGAAGCTCCGGGGCGTTTTTTATTCCGCTGTCAGGCGTAGGACGTAGAGCCCGTCGTTGCTGGTGACGACGAAGATGTTGCCGCGGTCGTCGACGCAGAGGTCCTCCGTGCAGGCGATGTTCGGGCCGGGCAGCGGGGTCGGGCGCGTCGGGTCGGGCGGGATGAAATAGGCTATCTCCTTCGGGACGAACTCGTCGGAGACGTCGTACACGCGCAATCCCGCGTGGAAATAGCAGCAGTAGACGCGGTCTCCGCGCGCCTCGAGCCACGGCTTGCCCGGCATGGGCTCGTGGACGTTGTGCGGGCCGAACGTCGCGTTGACGCCGAGGCCGAGCTGCTGGAAATTCTTATAGGGGAAGCCCTCCGGCACCTCGGGGTACGGGAACTCGGCGATGAGCGTCGGGCGGGACGGGTCGCGCACGTCTATCATGTGCAGGTTGTTGAGAGCCTGCGCCATGTCGCCTATGCGCTTGCCGGGGATGTTCGGGTCGTTGTTGGGGACGAACCACATATACCGCTCGCCCTCGTTGGTCGCGACGATGAGGTCGCGCCCCGGCAGCGGCAGGACGGTATGCGTCTTCGCCCCGCCGTAATGGCTGGCGAAGGGCGGGCAGAGCGGCAGATGGCCGACGATGCGCGGCCTGTGCTGATCGTGCACGTCGAGCACGACGACGCCGTCGCCGCTCCAGCCGCAGTAGGCGTAGCCGCCGCGCACGAAGGGAGGCCCGTGCAGCCAGCCCTTGGCCATGAATTCGGGGATGTGCGGATCGCTTGGGTCGAACTCGCGTCCGACGAAGCCGTCGGCGAACTGATGCGGCATCCACCAGCGCGAATACTCCTTCGGCGCGGTCGGGTCGGATATGTCGAGGCAGACGTAGACGAGGCCCTCGAAGCCCTCCTGCTGGCAGGATAGGTGGACGAACCTGCCGCCGTCGTACATGAACCTGTGCACGCCGAGGGAGTTGGGCACGCCGCAGTCCCAGTAGGACAGAAAACGCGGGGTCTCCGGGTCCTCGGCTATGGAGAAGATCATGACGCCCTGCAGGCAGCGGTCGGCGGGCATCTTCTCGACGGGCGGCTGACCGGGGACGTAGGGGCCGCCGCCGGAGCTTATGCCCGTTATGAGCAGACCGTCTGCGACCTGCATCTTCGGGTTGCCGGAGAAGGGGTACTTCGCCGGGTCTATGGTCTGAAAGCGCTTTATAAAGCGCGGCTTCGCCGGGTCGGTGACGTCGAGGATGCCTATCTGCTTGCCCATGGTGCCGTAGAGATAGTATTTCCCCTCCGCCGTGCGCCAGAGCTGGGGCTGGAAGATGCTGCCGCCGTCGAGCTCGTCGAAGGCGAGGACCTCCATGTTCTTTATATAGCCCTCGTTGCCGGGGCCCTTGGCATAGAATTTCATGCGGGCTCTCCTTTCGGGGTTTTTTCCCATTATAGCACGCCCCGCGCGAAAACGCCATCTTGTCCCGCGCGCCGCGGCGTGATAAAATCAAGGCGGGAGCGGCGCTCCCCAATACTGACGAAAGACGGAGGACGATATGGATTATCCCAATCTTTTCAAGCCGATAAAGCTCGGCGGGACGCTTTTCAGAAACCGCATCTTCTCCTCGCCCACGGGGCACCCGGACAACGTCATGGGCCGCTTCACGGACGAGTGCGTGGGCTATTTCGAGCGCAAGGCCATGGGCGGCGCGGCCGCCGTCACGCTCGGCGAGGCCTCCGTCGACAGCCGCTACGGCAAGAACTACGCCGCCGAGCTCAGCCTCGACAGCCGCCAGCCGATGCGCGGGCTCTCCCTCATGGCCGACAGGATACGCCGCCACGGCGCGATCCCCTCCATCGAGCTCCAGCACAAGGGCCTGAAGGCCAAGCCCGGCCTCGAGACCCCCGGCGTCTGCGTCTCGGCGGACACGGTCTACGCCCCGTCGCCCTGCGTTTATCAGGGCAGGCAGGTGCTGGAGATGCCGGAGGACCTCATCCTCGAGACGATAGACAAATTCGCCGCCGCCGCGAAGTTCGTCAAGGACTGCGGCTTCGGCATGGTCACGATACACGGCGCGCACGGCTGGCTCATAAACCAGTTCATGTGCGAGCGCACCAATAAGCGCGAGGACCGCTGGGGCGGCAGCATCGAAAACCGCGCGCGCTTCGCCGTCGAGGTCATCGACGCGATACACAGGAGCTGCGGGCGCGACTTCCCCGTCGAGATACGCATCAGCGCCAGCGAGAGCGTCGAGGGCGGGTACGACGCGGACTACGGCGCGAAGTTCTGTAAGCAGCTCGAGGGCCACGCCGACCTCATCCACTGCTCGGCCAGCTTCGGCATATACCTGCCGGAGGATTACCGCACGCTGGAGATAATGTGCCCGAGCATGTTCCGCGAGGAGGGCTGCAACGTCAAATACGCGGCCGAGGTCAAAAAGCTCGTCACGGGCACCCCGATAGCGACCGTCGGCGCGCTGGACGATCCCGCGCTCATGGAGGAGATAATCGCCTCCGGCAGGGCTGACGTCGTCGAGGTCGCGCGCGGCCTCATCTGCGACCCCGACCTGCCCAACAAGGCGCGCGAGGGCCGCGCCGACGACATACTCAGATGCATGCGGTGCTACAGCTGCTTTTCCTCCGGCGTGCAGCGCGGCGCCTTCTGGTGCGCCCTCAACCCGGAGACCAACCGCGAGACGGCCATCGCCCCGCGCGGGCATGCCGAGAAGAAGAAGGTCCTCGTCGCGGGCGGCGGCATAGCCGGCATGGAGGCCGCGATCACGGCGGCGAAAAACGGCCACGACGTCGTCCTCTGCGAGAAGGGCAGCCGCCTCGGAGGGCACATCCGCTGCGAGGAGAACGTCCCCTTCAAGAAAAATCTCGCCGCCTACATAGCCCGTCAGGAGCGGCTCATCGCCGCCGCGGACAACATCGAGGTGCGCCTCGATACGCCCGTCACGCCCGAATACGCGAGGGCGCAGGGCGCCGACGTCATCATAGCCGCGCTCGGCGCGCGCGCCGTGACGCCCGCCATCCCCGGCGTCGATGGCAAGAACGTCCTCCCCGCCGCCGTCGCCTACGCCGAGCCCGAAAAGGTCGGCAGGCGCGCCGTCATCCTCGGCGGCGGGCTCGTCGGCATGGAGCTCGCGATATACCTCGATTCCCTCGGCCGCGAGGTCGAGGTCGTCGAAATGGCGGATAAATTCGCTCCCTTCCCCAACGCGCTGCACGGCGACGCCGTCTCCATACAGCTTCGCAGGCGCGGCATAAAGACGCATTTCAGGGAGAAGGCCGTCGCCATAGACGCGGGCGGCGTCCGCACCGAGACGCCGGAGGGCGAAAAGTACCGCGAGGGCGACACGGTCATAATAGCCGCCGGCGAAAAGCCCCTCTCCGAGGAGGCCGCCGCGCTCTACGACTGCGCGCCGCGCTTCCTCCCCATAGGCGACTGCGTCGTCGTCGGCAACATCTCCGACGCGACCCTCGCCGCCCGCACCGTCGCGCAGGACATAGGAAGATAGGTCTTCTGCGGGCACTTCGATATCCGCCTCGCTCTCGATATGTTCCTGACGGCGAACGGCGTCACGGGCATCGCGTCGCCCGCACGTTTCCCTGCACGCTCTATGCCATGAATATGAAAAAGCTCCCGGCGGACTGCCGGGAGCTTTTTTGCGGCTTTTATCGCAAATTTCCTGCGGTATTATTTCATGCCTATTTTGTCTATCTGGACGCAGAAGCGCTTTTTGAGCGCGGCGAGCGTCTCCGGAGTGAGGCGGGCGGGGTCGTACTTCTTGATGCTGGCGTAGTTCTGGAGGAACAGCGACCAATAGGACTGGCCGCCGAGCTCATAAAGCTCGGTCCGCTCGAGGGCCTCGATGGAGCGCGGGGCGAACTTCGGCGCGATGACGACGCACTCGCCGTCGGCTATGAACTCCTTGTCGTATATTTTGAACTTGACCTTGCCGCTACGGACGTAAAACAGCTCCTTGATCTCCGGGAAGCGCGTCCATTCGGCCGTGAAGCCCGGCTCGAGGACGGCGCATTCGAGCTCCTTCGTGCCGCCGTTTTCCCAGCGCTCGATCATGATGTTCATCGTGCAGCCGGGGAACTCGTACTTCGCGTGCGGGCGGGCGAGGTTCTTGACGGCGGTGCACTGCTCAACAGGGACCTCCTCGGTCAGGAAGGGCTCCATGGGATTGGAGTCCATCATGCCGCGCGGCGCGAGGCGGGGGATCGCGGGATCGTCCGCGAGCTCCGGCATGAGCTTTTTGAGCTTCATGACGTCCTTATACTCGGGATAGACCTCGAAATCGTGGTAGGTGCCGCGCCACTTGACGTCCTCAAGGAAGAAGAAGCCCTGCGACTGGCCCGGCTGGAAATGGACGATGTCGCCCTTTTTGCAGAAGACCTTCTGGCCGTTGATGAAGAGCCAGAGGCTGCCGCTGTCGACGAAGAAGGTCTCGTAGCCGCGCCAGTGGAAATGCGAGCCGCAGGTCTTGGAGGCGTCCATCTCGGCGGGGTTCTTGTGCATGAGCGTATCCAGGCACCAGTAGAGCCCGTGGGGGCCCTCGGCGGGCGTCACGGGACGCACGTCGGAGGAGACTTCGCCGTTGGGGAAGTGGTTATGGCCGATGGCGGAGGGGTCTGCGGGGGGTATCTTAAGGTCGATGAGGAATTCGTTTTCCGGCATGATGATCATCCTTTCCCGTTGTTTTTGACTTCTGTCCTTATTGTATCACCCCATAACCATTAGGACAATAGGCAAGACGGCGCGTCGGCCAAAAAGCCCCCTTTTGCGAAAGGGGGCAGGGGGATCGAATTCGATATTACCTTGGTCTTCCTTTTTTCAGGTACCTCCGGCAGATCTCATTCGATCCCTCAGTCTCGCTGCGCTCGACAGCTCCCTTTCCAAAGGGCGCCCTAACGCGTCCCGCGCGCGTATAAAACTCTTGAAAAATGGAAAATAAGGTGCAATAATAGGCACATAAGAATTTTAGGAGGCGTTCACATGCGTTTGATAGGAAAATGCAGAGCTGAGGACAATACGCTGGGCTGCCCGGAGGGCGGGCTCATCGCGCTGGAGGTCAGCACGGCCGTTATCGATACCTTTAATCCCGACGTCCCCGGCAGGCAGGACATCAATGAGCACAGCAAGTGCTTCATCCGCGTCAGGACGGGCCATTTCGAATTCCACATCATGCACCACGACGAGGAGTATCTGACCCGCGACGTCGCCGAGAAGATACTGCGCGACCTCTTTGCCTACGGCAGCGCCGATCTGGCCAATTATAAGGACGTCGTGCTCTGGTTCCGCGGCACCTACCCCATCAAGATCGCCAACGACACCGATTTCTTCGGCAACGCCGTCCCCCTCGCGACGACGAACATCTGAACAGGCAAGCGCAAAGCGCCGCAGACGTTGTCTGCGGCGCTTGGTTTTTTACGGGAAGGCTGCGTGCGCGGGCGGCGCGCAGGGCGCGATGCCCACATCGGAAGATCCGGGGACGGTTCCTTTGTCCCGCTTCTGCGGGAAGGAGCCGTCCCCGTTTTTCGTCTCTTTACAGCTTGCTTGCGAAATCTCTTATCTCGGCGAGCTTGGCGGCAGACTTGTTCTCCGCGCCGTGGGCCGTGATGATCCCGGCGTTTTCGATCTTCGTATAGCCCGTATACGCCTTGAACTGCGCGATCGCGCCGTCGTAGACCCCGGGCGAGCCGGAGCTGAGCAGGATGGCGGCCTTCGTCGCCTTGCGCGGCTTGCCGATGCAGTAGACGCGCTGGATGGCGGCCTCGATCTGGGCGGTCATGGTGAAGTAATAGACCGGGGAGGCAAAGACGATCATGTCGGCCTCCTCATAGGCGGGGAGTATCTTCTCCAGATCGTCCTTCTGGACGCACCGGCCCTCGCCCTTGGTATGGCAGTATTCGCAGCCCATGCAGCCGGCTATCTTCATCCTGCCGACGTGATACTCCTCGACCTCGTGGCCGGCGGCCTCCGCGCCCTCGCGGAACGCCTTTATCATGGCGGCGGTGTTCTCAAGCCTGGGGCTGCCGTTGAATATCGCTATTTTCATCTGAACTTCCTCCTTATGTTCGTTTTATGCGCTTATCATAGCACGTTTCGGCAAAAGTTCCAAGCCCCCGTCTGCGGACGGGAGGGACACATAAAAAGCCCTCCTTTGAGAAAGGGGGGTGGCCTCGGGCAAAGCCCGAGGTCGGGGGGAATCGGGTTCTATCCTCCTTATTCTTTCGTTAAGAGGGGCCTTCGGCAAATTGCATACGATCCCTCAGTCACGGCTTCGCCGTGCCAGCTCCCTTTCCAAAGGGAGCCTCCG
>JAEFAK010000052.1 GCA_016287555.1 Oscillospiraceae bacterium | reverse complement strand
GCATCTGATCGCGGCGCTGCCCGCGAGCGTGAAGACCGTCAGCGTGCTCGACCGCACCAAGGAGCCCGGCTCCGCCGGCGAACCGCTCTACGCCGACGTCTGCACCGCCGTATCCGACAGCGAGCGCCGCGGCCTTGAGATCCTCGGCGGCCGCTACGGCCTGAGCTCCAAGGACACCATCCCCGCCCACATGAAAGCCGTGTTCGACAACATGGCCGGCGAGAAGAAGAACCACTTCACCGTCGGCATCGAGGACGACGTGACCTTCACCTCCCTGCCCGTCGGCGAGAACATCGTCACCTCCGGCAAGTCGATCATCTCCTGCAAGTTCTGGGGTCTCGGCTCGGACGGCACCGTCGGCGCGAACAAGAACTCCATCAAGATCATCGGCGACCATACGGACATGAACGTGCAGGCCTATTTCCAGTACGACTCCAAGAAGTCCGGCGGCGTCACGATAAGCCATCTGCGCTTCGGCAAGGCCGATATACGTAGCACGTACTACGTCACCAAGGCCGACTTCGTCGCCTGCCACGCGCCGAGCTACATCGAGCGCTACGACATCGTGCAGGACGTCAAGCCCGGCGGTGCGTTCCTGCTCAACTGCGCATGGGAGGGCGAGGAGCTCGCCGCGCATATCCCCGCCGCCGCGCGCAGATATATGGCTAGGAACAATATCCGCTTCTATACCGTCGACGCCATCGGCCTCGCGGCAAAGATTGGCCTCGGCGGAAGGACGAACACGATCCTCCAGTCCGCGTTCTTCAAAATTTCCGGCATCCTGCCCATAGACGACGCCGTCAAATACATGAAGGACGCCATAACCGCGACCTACGGCAACAAGGGCGAGAAGGTCGTCAGCATGAACCACGCCGCCGTCGACGCCGGCCTCGAGAACATCAGGCAGGTCGCCGTCCCCGCCGAGTGGGCGGACGCCGAGGACGCGCCGAAGGGCGCGGGCGTCGCCTGCTCCGACCCGAAGCTCAAGAAGTACGTCGACGAGGTCATGGTCCCCGCCAACGACATGCGCGGAGACTTCCTTCCCGTCAGCGCCTTCGCCGACACGGCCGACGGCGCGCTCCCGCAGGGCACCGCCGCCTTCGAAAAGCGCGGCATCGCCGTCTCCGTCCCGCAGTGGATACCCGCCAACTGCATCCAGTGCAACCAGTGCTCCTACGTCTGCCCGCACGCGGCGATACGCCCCTTCGTCTTCGATAAGGAAGAGCTCGCCAAGGCGCCGGACGGACTTCAGACCGTCAAGCTCAACGGCAAGGGCTGCGAGGACCTGAGCTTCGCCATCATCCCCACGCCGCTCGACTGCACGGGCTGCGGCTCCTGCGCCAACGTCTGCCCCGCCAAGGAGAAGGCCCTCGTCATGAAGCCGCTCGAGGAGATGCTCCCGGCGCAGGCCGCCTTCGACTACGCCTACAAAAACGTCTCCGAGAAGGAGCTGCCCTACGCGAAGACGACGGTCAAGGGCAGCCAGTTCGTAAAGCCGCTGTTCGAGTTTTCCGGCGCGTGCGCCGGCTGCGGCGAGACGCCCTACGCCAAGCTCATCACCCAGCTCTTCGGCGACCGCATGACCATAGCCAACGCTACGGGCTGCTCCTCCATCTGGGGCGGCAGCGCGCCGAGCACGCCGTATACCGTCAATAAGGACGGGCACGGCCCCGCCTGGTCAAACTCCCTGTTTGAGGACAACGCCGAATTCGGCCTCGGCATGCTCAAGGCCGTCAAGCAGCGCCGCCTCGGCCTCGCCGACAAGGTCAGGACCCTCGTCGGGGAGGATGAGCTCGGTCTTGCCGCCGCCGCCTGGCTCGACGCCATGAACGACGGCGAGGGCAGCAAGGCTGCCGGCGCGAAGCTCCTCGAGCTGGCGAAGAAGAACAAGGGCTGCGAGGCTTCGGCCGCCGTCGTGGCGAACGCCGACCTGCTCACCAAGCCCTCCTTCTGGTGCTTCGGAGGCGACGGCTGGGCGTATGACATAGGCTACGGCGGCCTCGACCACGTCCTCGCCAGCGGCGAGAACATCAACGTCTTCGTCTTCGACACCGAGGTCTATTCCAATACGGGCGGCCAGTCCTCCAAGGCGACCCCGCTCGGCGCCGTGGCGCAGTTCGCCGCCGCCGGCAAGGCCGTCAAGAATAAGGAGCTGGCGCGCATGGCCATGACCTACGGCTACGTCTACGTCGCCCAGATAGCCATGGGCGCGGACTACAACCAGACCATCAAGGCCATCACCGAGGCCGAGGCCTATGACGGGCCGTCGCTCATCATAGGCTACGCGCCCTGCATAAACCACGGCTCGCGCAAGGGCATGGGCAAATCCATGACCATAGCCAAGGAGGCCGTGCAGGCCGGCTACTGGAACCTGTTCAGGTACAATCCCGCCGCCGAGCAGCCCTTCTCGCTCGACTGCAAGGATCCGACCGGCAGCTTCATGGACTTCATCATGAGCGAGGTCAGGTATTCCTCCCTGAAGCTCAGCTTCCCCGAGCGCGCGGATAAGCTCTTCGCTCAGGCCGAGCAGAACGCGAAGGACCGCTTTGAGGAGCTCAAGAGCGTCAGAGAACTTTACAACAACTGAAAAATAGTGTAAAATTTAAGGGCGGCGCCATACCAATTTGCGCCGCCCTTGAAGTTTTTAAGGAAAGGCCGGAAGAATATGCGAATAGTCATCATCGGCTGCGGAAAAATAGGCGGCAAGCTTGCGGGCGTCCTCTCCGAGGAGGGGCACGACGTCGTCGCCGTGGACGCCAGCGAGGAGGTCACCTCGCGCCTGTCCGACAGATACGACGTGATGAGCCTTCAGGGCAACGGAGCGACGCTGGACGTCCAGCGCGAGGCCGGGGTCGACAGGGCCGACGTCGTCATAGCGACGACGGAGAAGGACGAGGCGAACATACTCTGCTGCCTGCTCGCGCGCAAGCTCGGCGCGAAGCATACCATAGCCCGCGTCCGCGACCCGGCGTATTCCGGGCAGCTGGACTATATGCGCGACGAGCTCGAGCTCTCCATGAGCATAAATCCCGAGTTCGCGACCGCGACGGAGATATTCAGGACCATACGCAACCCCGCCGCGGGCAAGGTCGAGACCTTTGCCGGCGGCCGCGTCGAGATCATCGAGACCCGCGTGCGCGAGGACGGGCAGCTCGCCGGCGTCGCCCTCAAGGACGCGCAGCGCGTGACGGGCGTCAAGCTCCTCATCTGCGCCGTCGAGCGCGGCAGCGAGGTCATCATCCCCAAGGGCGATTTCGTCCTGAACGCCGGCGACCGCATCTCCATCGCCGCCTCCAACCGCGAGGTCCAGGAGCTGTTCAGGCGCTGGGGCAACCTGCGCCGCGGCAATACGAGCGTCCTGCTCATAGGCGGCAGCAGGACGGCGGTCTATCTCGCGCGCCAGCTCCTCGCCGCAAGATACTCCGTGACCGTCATCGACAATGACAGGGAGCGCTGCCTCGAGCTGACGGACCTGCTGCCGGGGGCGCACATCGTCTGCGGCGACGGGACGGATCCTGAGCTTCTCGACGAGGAGGGCATCCGCGATTTCGGCACCCTCGTCTCTCTCACGGGGGACGACGAGAACAATATCATCATATCCCTTTTCGCCGCGTCCCGCGGCGTGGGCAAGGTCATCGCCAAGGTGAACCGCACCGAGCTGGCGGAGATGGCCTCCGATACGCTGCTTGAGAGCGTCGTCTCCCCCCGCAGCGTCTGCGCGGGGAACATCCTGCAGTATGTGCGCTCCATGGCGAACACCGAGGGCAGCAACGTCGAGACGCTCTACCGCATCGTCGGCGAGAAGGTCGAGGCGCTGGAATTCAGGGCGGCGGGCGATACGGAGATAACCGGTAAGCCCCTGCGCGACCTGCCCGTCAAGAGAAACCACCTCATCGCCTGCATAATCCGCGGCGAGAAGGTCATCATCCCCGGCGGCAGCGATGAGATAAGAAAGGGCGACCATGTCGTCGTCGTCACGACCGAGAACGGGCTGGACGACCTGCGCGGCATCCTCGCCTGAGCCGGAAAGCATGACTTGAAGGGAGGTCGGAGCGAATAAACAGACGAATGGTTTTGTTCACGGTGGGCCGCGTCTGCAGGGCGGAAGGGATAATCCTCCTCATCCCGGCGATCGTCTCCGTGATATATAAAGAGGACGGCTGGAAGTGGTTCCTGCTGACGGCCGCCATTGCCGCCGCGTTCGGCACTCTGCTTACGCTCTGCCGGCCGAGGACGCGCGATATCTACGTTCGCGAGGGCCTCGTCATAACGGGCCTGAGCTGGACGCTAGTCAGCGTGATAGGTGCGCTGCCGTTTTTCTTCTCTGGCGAGATACAGGGCTATATAAACTGCCTTTTCGAGACCTGCAGCGGTTTTTCCACGACGGGGTCGACGATTGTTTCCTCGCCAGAGTCGCTCAGTATGGGCATAGGTTTCTGGCGCTGCTTCATCCAGTGGCTCGGCGGCATGGGAGTGCTCGTGCTGCTGCTGACGGTCCTGCCGCTCGGCAACGAGCGCTCGATGCATATCATGCGCGCCGAGGCGCCCGGCCCCATGGTCGGAAAGCTCGTCCCGAAAATGTCCGATACGGCGAAGATACTCTACGCCATCTACATAGGTCTTACCGTCATCGAGGCGATACTGCTCAAGTGCGGAGGCCTGACTTATTATGATTCCATAGTCCACGCGTTCACGACCGCGGCGACGGGCGGCTTCTCGACCCACTCGGCCAGCATCGCCTATTTCGACAGCAAGTACGTCGAGATCATCGTGACGGTATTCATGTTCCTGTTCGGCATAAACTTCAATATGTACTTCCTGCTGCTGTGCGGCAAGTTCAGGGACGTTTTCAAAAACAGCGAGCTGCGCGTCTACCTCGCCGTCGTCTTCGGCGGCATGGTCGTCATCGCGCTCAACATCATGAAGATATACGGCGGCTTCTTCCCGGCGCTGCGCCAGTCCTCCTTCCACGTCGCGACCCTCATGAGCACGACGGGCTACGGGACGGCGGATTTCGATACCTGGCCTGCCTTCTCAAAGGCGATAATGCTGCTCATGCTCATCGTCGGCGCCAGCGCCGGCAGCACGGGCGGCGGCATCAAGTTCCAGCGCGTCATGATCTGGGTCAAGAAGATAGTCTCCGACCTGCGCCAGATCTTCCGTCCGCGCGCCGTGACGACCGTCCGCATGGACGGCAAGCGCGTCCCCGACGCGGCGGTGCAGAGCGCCTCGAACTATTTCGCGCTCTATTTCTTCATAAGCGCGCTGTTCACGCTCATCATCTCGATAGACGGCTTCTCGCTGGAAACGAACCTTACCGCCGTCATGACATGTCTGTCTAACGTCGGCCCCGGCTTCGGCGGGGTCGGCCCGACGCACACCTTCGAGGCGTTTTCCGGCGTGAGCAAGCTCATCCTCTCCGCGGCGATGCTGCTCGGCAGGCTGGAGCTTTTCCCGATGCTGGCGCTGCTCGATTTCCGCAAACTCTTCACAAACCGCTGAGCGGGCCCGGACCCGTATTCAAAAGCCGAAAGGTGGATATATATGGAGCTTAAGCAGATCGCGGAGCTCGCGACACGCATCCGCGGGAATATGGAGAAGGTCATCGTCGGCAAGTCCGGCGAGGTCGAGCTCATCGTGTGCGCGCTGCTTGCCGGCGGCCACGTCCTGCTCGACGACGTCCCCGGCACGGGCAAGACCGTCACGGCCAAGGCGCTCGCGCGCTCCGTCGCGGCGGACTTCTCGCGCATCCAGTTCACGCCCGACCTGCTCCCCGGCGACGTCACCGGCATGAGCGTATATAACCAGAAGGAGGCCGCCTTCGAGTTCCGCGAGGGCCCCGCCTTCACCAACGTCCTGCTTGCCGACGAGATAAACCGCGCCACGCCGCGCACCCAGTCGGCCCTCCTCGAGTGTATGGAGGAGCGGCAGATAACCGTCGACGGCGTCACGAGGCAGCTCAGCGAGCCCTTCTTCGTCATCGCCACGCAGAACCCCGTCGAGACGGCGGGCACCTTCCCGCTGCCGGAGGCCCAGCTCGACCGCTTCCTCATCCGCATGAGCATGGGCTATCCGAGCGCCGAGGGCGAGATGGACATCATCGCGAGATTCATAAACGACGATCCTCTCTCCGAGCTCAGCCCGGTCGCGACGGCGGCCGAGGTGGCCGACGCGCGCGCGAGCTATAACGCCGTGCGCGTCTCCGAGCCCGTGCGCCGCTACATCGTCGCCCTGACGGACGCGACGCGCGCCCAGTCGGGCGTGACGCTCGGCGTATCCCCGCGCGGCATGCTCTGGATGCTCCGCGCCGCCCAGACCCTCGCCGCCATGAACGGCAGGGACCACGTCCTTCCCGACGACGTCAAGCGCCTCGCCGTCCCCGTCTTCGGGCACAGGATCATCGCGGGCTTCGGAAGCTCCTCGCGCTCGTCGGAGATAATAGGCGAGCTGCTGCGCACCGTGCCCGTCCCGACGGAGGACGCGGGAGCCGATCGCTTCGAGCCATGAAAATAGTCTGGACGATCGTAGTCGTCGCAATCGTCGCGGTCATCCAGGTCGCGTACTATCATAAAAGGGGCCTGCGCGGGGTGTCATACGCCCGCAGCTTCTCCCGCAGCAGGGCCATCGAGGGCGAGACGCTGGAGTTCATCGAGCAGCTCACCAACGAAAAGCTCATCCCGGTCCCGTGGGTGCGCGTCGAGTCGCGCATCTCCTCGAGGCTGCGCTTCACGCGCCAGAAGGACCACGCCATAGACCTCGACCAGTTCCACAGGAGCGTCTTTTTCCTCGGAGCCTACAGCCGCATAACCCGCCGCCACGAGATACTCTGCACGCGGCGCGGCTGGTACGACTGCGGCAAGGTCAACCTCGTCGCGGGCGACCTGCTCGGCCTTGCGGCCTGCCGGCGCGACGAGGAGACGGGCTGCTCGCTTTACGTCTATCCGCGCATCCCGGAGCTCGGCGAGCTGCCGGAGAGCGCCCTCAAATGGCAGGGCGACGTCACCGTGCGCCGCTGGATCCTGCCCGACCCCATCCTTGTCAACGGCATACGCGAATACCGCCCCGGCGATCCCCTCAAGGACGTCCACTGGGGCGCGACCGCGCGCACGGGGCAGGTGCAGGTCAAGACGAGGGACTATACGGTCTCGCCGCGCGTCCTGCTCATATTCAATACCCAGATATCCGACGGGCTCCTCGGCGGCATGCAGCCGGAGGAGGTCGAATTCCTCGAGCGCGGCATAGGCGTATGCGCCGCGCTCGCGTCGTGGTGCGTCTCGGGCGGGATAGAGGTCGGCTTCGCCTCCAACGGCGAGGACGCCCGCGAGCCCGATAAGGAGATATACATCCCCGCGAGGACGGGCGACGCCCAGCTCGACTCCGTCCTTGAGCAGCTCGCGACGCTCGTCATAAAGATGAAAACGGGCATCCACTCCGTCCTCGACCGCCGCATAGCCGACGGGACGACGGGCATGGACGTCCTCGTCGTGTCCAACTACTGGTCCGATACGATAGAAAAGCGCGCCGCGCAGCTCCGCCTTGCGGGCAACAGCGTGACGCACATCCGGCTGAAATAGAGAGGGGGCGGGAGCGTGAGAAAAGGCGATAAGGTCCTCGTCTGGATAATAAACCTCCTGCTCGCGGCCGCGTTCGCCGCGGCCGTCCTCGTCTTTGCCGAGCAGATACATAAGAGCGGCTGGCCCTGGTTTTCCCGCGTGCTGGCCTGCTGGCCCGCCGTCATCTGCTTCGTCACGGGCCTTCTGGCGGGCCTGCGCAGACTGCGCGCCGGGGCTCTGATCTGCATAGCCTCCGTCGCCGCCGCGTTCGCGGTCATGTATTTTGTGACGTTCCCTGCGCGCGACCTCGGGCATATCCTCTTCATGGCGCTCGGCTCGCTGCTGGGGATATACCTCTTCTTCATCGGCCTCCGGGGCGACGAGCCCTATCCGCCCGCAATGGCGATAATCTCCGTCGCCGCCCTGCTCATAGAGGGCATGGCCTTCTCCAACGTCGACAAGGTCGTGACGACGGACATCGGCCCCCTTCCGATAGTGACGCTCGTGACGTTCCTGCTGGCCATGTTCTCCTTCAACGCCGCCGGCATCTCCAGCGGGCTGCACAATACCAAGTCCGGCCAGAAGATGCGCGTCCCCGCGGGGCTTCGCGGGAAGAATGCGATCCTGCTCGCACTCGTGCTCGCGATAGGCGTCGCGCTGTCGTTCGTAAAGCCGCTGCAGAGCGTCTTTTCCTATATCGTCGTCGGCATCCTTTTCGTCGTCGGCAAGATAAACGAGATAATGGGCTCCGAGCAGCCTCCTCCGGCCGCCACCGCGACCCCGACGCCGACGGAGTACTCCATCGAGCCGACCACGCTGCCGGAGGTCCCGGTCAACAGGCCCCTGCAGATAACGTTCTTCGTGCTCATGGGCATGATCTTCATCCTCGGCGTCATCGTCATGGCGGCCGCCCTCTTCGGCGGCGGCGAGCACGGCGGGCGCGGCAGGGGAGGCGGGCTGAGGCGGCGCCTCGGCCTTAGAAAGAAGGTCGAGGACGAGGAGTACGACGACTCCGTCGAGCGCCTGCACGACCTGCGCAGCTTCCTGAAGGAGCGGCGCGCAAAGGCCGCGAAGCGCCTGAGAAGGCTCGTGCGCCGGCCTCAGAAGCTGGACGACATGCCCGACGACAGGACGAAGATAAGATTTGCCTATTATTCGCTGCTCCGCTCCGCCTCCGGGCGCGGGCTGAGCCGCGCGCTGACCCCCATGGAGGTCTCCGGCCGCCAGCGGCGCGAGGAGCTCAGCCGCCTCGCCGCGGATTACAGCGCCGTCCGCTATGACGAGCTCTTCGAGCCCGGCGGGGACGGGGTAAAAAACGCCGCCCGCGCCATGAGCGTCATGCGAAAAAGATAAGGCCGGGGGGGATCGGACCCCTGCCGGTCTATGCGGGCTCATCTCCGCCGCTGCGCCGCTGAGCCCCTTGAAAACAATAAGGGAGGGCCCCGAATATGAAAGTACTCAAAAAGATCGGCAGGATAGTCCTGTCGATCTTTCTTGCCGTTGTCATCCTCGCCGCAGGCTACGTCGCCTACGTCTTCATTGCCTACCACCGCATCCCGGACAATCAGGAGCTCGAGGTCGTCCGCCCCGTCAAATACGGGCCGGCCGCCTCGGTCGGGGAGGAATACAGGATAGTCTCCTGGAACATAGGCTTCGGCGCGTATGAGGACGATTACGGCTTCTTCATGGACGGCGGGACGGAGTCCTGGGCCTGGAGCAGGGAGCGCCTGAGCGCCAACATGATGAAGATAGGCGCGAAGCTCAACGACCAGAAGGCGGACTTCCTCCTCGTGCAGGAGATAGACACGAAGTCCACGCGGACGTATAAGATGAACGAGCTCGAGCTGCTGACCGACGGGCTCGGGCAGTATACGTGGGACTTCGCGCAAAACTACGATTCGCCGTTTCTCATGTACCCGCTGACGCAGCCGCACGGCAGATCCCGCGCCGGCATAGCGACGTTTTCGCTCTTCGACGTCACATCCGCTCTGCGCCGCAGCCTGCCCATAGAAAAGGGCTTTTCCAAGTTCCTCGACCTCGACCGCTGCTACTCAGTCAGCCGCATCCCGCTGAAGGACGGGCGCGAGCTCGTGCTCTACAATATGCACCTTTCCGCCTACACCAGCGACCCCTCGACCGCGACGAACCAGCTTCGCATGCTGCTGGAGGATATGCAGGCCGAGTATGAGGCGGGCAGCTTCTGCGTCGCGGGCGGCGATTTCAACAAGGACATCCTCGGCGACTCATCCGTCTGGTTCGGCAAGGGCGACAAGGAGTATACCTGGGCGCAGCCCATCCCGCCCGAGACGTTCGACGGCGTGGACGTCAGGCTCGTCGCCCCGCTCGACGAGGCCGATCCCGTCCCGAGCTGCCGCAACGCGGACGGGCCCTATCACGAGGGGCAGTACGTCCTGACCATCGACGGCTTCCTTGTCAGCCCGAACGTCGAGGTCCGCTCGAGCGGCGTCGTCGATTATCAGTTCAGGTACAGCGACCACAACCCCGTGTATATGACGTTCGTGCTGGGGTAAAAAAGCGCGGAGCTGCTCCGGAGCGACGAGGACGTCGCTCCCTACGCGCCCCCCGCGAGCCGGGAAGAGACGCAAGACATGCCGCGCTCTATTGCGGGTCGTCCGCATAATAAACAAAAAATAGCGCCCTTCCGCAGATGTACTGCCCCAGATTATACGAACAGCACAAAAAGCACCCCTGGTAGGAAGAAATAAGTTTTAAGCGGAGTGGCGCAGCGTGAGCGGCGC
>JAEFAK010000051.1 GCA_016287555.1 Oscillospiraceae bacterium | reverse complement strand
CGGGCTGCTTCTGTGTAGCTCAGCTTTTCACGCATCATGGTTTCTACTACTTTTTGCTTGAATTCGCCCGTGTATCTCTTGTTCGGTATCCCTTTTGGCATAAAACAACACCCCTCTTGTTTCCAGTATACCATACTGTCTAACAAATGGGGTGCTGTTCATCTGGACGGGGCGGTCTTTATTTGTTCTTATCTTCCCGCGAGGAAGACGGAGGTGTCTGTCGAGAAATTGGAGACGCTGTATATGACGAGCACTGCGTCGACGCCGTTTTCGCGTATGAAGTCCGCGACGCTCGTCCTGAAATAGCGCAGGTCGAGCACGTCTATCTCCGAGAAGCTGCCGAGCAGGAAGGGAAGCTCGCTGTCAAAGTAGCTGTCGCGCAGGACGAGCAGATGCGGGCCTTCGCTCCCGGTATCGACGTGCAGGCGCGGGGTGTTGCCGCCGCAGAACATCGAGTATTTGTCCTTCGTCTCGAGGCGGGACATGTCGTAGAGCGTGCCGTCCTCCTCGGTCCCGTGCGGGTAGTTCTTGACGACGGCGTCTCCCTGCGGGACGTAGATATCGATGCTGTCGGGCGGTATCCACGTCGCGCCGGAGGAGCTCCACGCCGTGCCGTAAAACTCCGTCGTGACCGTCTTTGGCGCAAAGCTCTTCGGCGCTTTCCCGCCGACGCCCGTTATGGCCGAGAGGATGCGGTCGGAGGCGTAACAGGCGCCGAGGCTCGTCCAGTGGTGGTCCGTGCGATAGAAGATATATTCGTCGGCAGCCGCTTCAAGCGCGCCGGCGACGTCTATCGTCGTCGCGTCCGTGCGGGAATAGACCTCGCTTATGACGGCGAGCTGGTCGGCGCAGTCTGCGTTGGCGGGCAGCCTGTCGCTCCAGATCGCCGCCGCGCCGGGGATGAGCGCGAGATAAACGTCCGCGTCGGTGTTCGCAGCGAGGGCGTTGACGGCGTCGACGTTCGCCGTGAGCTGCGCGGAATCGGGTTCGGAGAAGCGCTCGACGAGCGTATCGTCCGCGCAGAAAAATACGTTGTTGTTCTCCGTCTTGCCGGCGGCGCGTTCCGCGCGCGCCTTGCCCGCGACCCAGAGGTCGCGCCCGAAGAACTGATCCGTGACGTATTTTTCAAAGGACTCCGTGAAGCTCCCGTCGAAGAGCTTTGCGAAGGAAAACTTCGGCGCCGCCGCCAGATAGCGGTTCTCCTGTTCGGAGAAGGTGCGCGCGGGCGTGACGAGGTTCAATACGGCGAAGGCCGCGATGAACACGACGAAGACGAGTATCTGCGCGAGGGGAGCGCCCTTTTTCATGCCGCGGCCTCCTTTCTAAAATCTGAAGTAGAGGAACGGGTTGTAAGTCCCGTCCACGAGATACGCCGTCGAAATGGCGAGCACGGCGAGGATGAGCACGGGGATGGCGACCGCCGCGGCCTTCTTCGGCAGCTTTTTCATGACGAGCGCGCCGAGCGGCGTGCAGGCGACTATCATGACGGCGAGCGAGGGCCCGTAGCTGCGCAGGTAGTAGAGCACGTCCGGCCCGATGAGGCCCGCCGAGCCCACGCCGAACATGGCCCCGACGTAGCGCAGGCACTCGCCGGAGTCCTCGATGGCGAAGAGCGCCCAGCCGACGATGACGACGACGAGCGCGTATATATGCGAGATGATCCTGGATCTGTCGAGCAGCTTGAGCAGGAAGAGCTTTTCTATCGTAAGCCAGATCGCGTAATAGAGCCCCCAGAGCAGGAAGTTCCAGCTCGCGCCGTGCCAGAAGCCGGTCAGCGCCCAGACTATGAGTATGTTTAGGAGCTGGCGCGCGAGGCCCTTCCGGTTGCCGCCGAGCGGGATATAGACGTAGTCGCGAAACCACGTCGAGAGGCTGATGTGCCAGCGGCGCCAGAACTCGGTGATGCTCTTGGAGATATAGGGATAATTGAAGTTTTCGAGAAATTCGAAGCCGAGCATGCGCCCAAGGCCGATGGCCATGTCGCTGTAGCCGGAAAAGTCGAAGTATATCTGCAGGGTAAAGGCGATGATGCCCAGCCACGCCCCCGCGACGGTGAGCGAGCCGGCGGGCATGGCCTTGTAGGTATCCCAGAGCATGCCGATATTGTTCGCCAGCAGGACCTTCTTGCCGAGGCCGACGATGAAGCGGCGGACGCCCGAGGCAAACTGCTCGCGGTCGTTGGCGCGGAAGGCGAGCTGGCTCGCGACGTCCTTGTAGCGGACTATGGGGCCGGCAATGAGCTGGGGGAAGAGGGCGACGAACGTCCCGAAGGAGACGTAGTTTTTCTGCACGTCGGCGTCGCCTCTGTATACGTCGATGGGGTAGCTCATGGTTTGGAACGTATAGAAGGAGATGCCGATAGGCAGCGTCAGCCCCAGCGGCTTCATGAACGGGATGAACGAGAGGTTTTCCGCGATGAAGTCATAGTATTTGAAGAAGACGAGCAGCGCGAGGTTTATAACGACGCAGGCGGTCAGGACGCGCTTGGCGCGCCTACCGTCGTCCCTGAAGCGCGCTATGAGAAGGCCCGCCGCATAGTTGAGCGTGATGGAAAAGAGCATCAGCACGATGTAGACGGGCTCGCCCCAGCCGTAGAACACAAGGTTGACTATGAAAAGCCAGACGTTGCGCCATTTCGACGGAACGAGGTAGTACACCGCCAGCACGACGGGCAGATATATGAACATGAAGAGCAGGCTTGAAAAGACCATTTAGTCCTCCGTAGCTCCGTTTTTCGGCTTGAAGCCGGCGAGGGGATTGGCGTCCGCGGCGATCTTGAGGTCGGTATTCTCTATGTGCGTGTAAATCTCCGTCGTGCCGAGATGCTCGTGCCCGAGCAGCTCCTGCAGCGTCTTGAGGTCGACGCCCTTGCCGAGGAGCATCGTCGCTGCGGTATGGCGAAGCTTGTGCGCACTGAAGCCGTCCGCGTCGAGCCCGGCCTCCAGCAGGTGCTTTTTCACCAGCGCGTGGACGGTCGAGCGGGATATCCTGTCCCCGCGGGAACTGAGAAAGAGCGCGCGGGTCGTGACGTCCTTGCGCTCGGCCTCGCGGAGCCTGACCTTCAGATACTCGTTTATCGCGTCCGCGGCCGCCTCGTTGAGGTAAGTCACGCGCTCCTTGCCGCCCTTGCCGAGTATGCGCAGATGGTCTGCGTGCACGTCGCCCAGATCGAGCCCGACAAGCTCGGATATACGGAGCCCGCAGTTGAGAAACAGCATCAGTATGCAGTAGTCGCGGACGGCGTAGCGCCCGTCGACTGAGCTGAGAAGCTGTCTGCATTCCTCGACGGAGAGATACTTCGGCAGCGTCCGTCTGAGCTTCGGGGAATCGAGCTGCTCTATGGGGTTTTCCTCCAGCAGGCCGGATTTGACCGTCAGATATTTGTAGAAGGAGCGCAGCGTCGCTATCTTGCGGGCGCGGGAAGCGGCGGAAAGACCGTATTCCGGGAGATTGGCCCTCTCGTTTTTGACCCTGTCGCGCGATAAGAAGGCGAGGAAGTCGTAGACCTCGGCTCGCGTGACCGCCGCGACGAAGGGGAGATCGACGTCATTTACGGGTATCTCGTCGAAAGGCACGCTCTCGTCGACGAGGCCGCGCTGCAGCTTGAGAAAGCGGAAAAAGGTCCGCAGGTCGAGATAGTATTCGTCGACGGTCTTTTGCGAATGGCTCTTGATGACCTCGTGATATGTCAGAAAGTCGCGCACGAGCGGCGAGGCGTCCTTCCTGTAATCCGACATGCTATCCCTCCTTTCAGCCGGTTTCGCACGATCGATAATATACTATTATACCATCTGCGCAAATAAAATCAATAAAGACGGAGGTGACGATATGGAGCTGTTCAAAAACGCGGGGGTCCGGCTCGCCCTGTGCGCGGTCATCCTCGCCGCGGCTCTCGGCATTAGGCTCGTAAAACCCGAATGGACGCGGGCCGCTGCGAAGACGCTCGCGCCGGTGCTGTATGAGAGCGTGGACCTGCGCGAGATGGCCGAGACGATAGGCGGCGCCTTCTCCGGCCGCGCAGGAGCGGAAGACGTGCTCGCGGTCTTCTTCCCGGCGGATTGAGACTGAGGAAGGTATACACAGGCTGCGGGGCGCTGCTGGCCGCCGCGGCCCTTGTCTTTGTCGGAGGCCTGCGCGCCCTCGCGGTCATCCCCGCCGCAGCGGCCGTCCACGAGGCGGGGCACCTCGCCGCCCTGCGCGCTCTGGGAGCGCCGGTGCTCGAGGTAAGGCTCGACCTTGCCGGAGCGGTGATCGAGACGGATACGTCCCGCCTCGGCTTCGGAGCGGAGGCCCTGGCTGCCGCGTCGGGCCCCGCCGCGGGGCTCCTGCTCGCTCTCGCGTCCGCGCGGCTTTGCCCCGAGCTTGCCGGGACGAGCGCAGCCCTTTCCGCTCTCAACCTTTTGCCCTGCGGCAGCCTCGACGGGGGCCGCATCCTCCGCGCGGCGCTTTCGGCCCTCTTCGGGCCGGACGCGGCAGGGAAGACAGTCGCGGCTCTGACCTGCGTGTGCGCGGCCTGCTTCGCGGGGCTCGCCGTCCTGGCTCCGGCTCCCGCAGCCTCGGTCACGCTACTCGCCGCGTCCGTATGGAGCGCCGCGGGGTTGACAGAGAGGATATAATTCAGTTAGACTCTTTTTATTATTACAGTCAGGAGCCGCCATGAGAGCCGATTTGGAAAAACTGCTCCCTCTCGTTCAGAAGCCCGCGCGATACACGGGCGGCGAGTTCGGAGAGATAAAGAAAAAAGACGCCGACACGCGGGTCGCGCTCTGCTTTCCCGACGTGTATGAGATAGGCATGTCCAATCTCGGCGTGAAGATACTCTACGGGACGATCAACGCCATGGACGGCGTCGCCTGCGAGCGCGTGTTCGAGCCCTGGGGCGACATGGCCTCGCTCATGCGCCAGCGCGGCGTGCCCCTCTGCTCGCTGGAGAGCGGGACGCCGCTCGCTGAATTCGATATGATAGGCTTTTCCGTCGGCTACGAGATGAGCTACGTCGGCATCCTGAATATGCTCCGCCTCGCGGGGATACCGCTCCGCTCGGAGGACAGAGACGGACTTGCTCCGCTCGTCTTCGCAGGCGGCGCCTGCATGTTCAACTGCGAGCCGCTGGCGGATTTCATCGACCTCGCCGTCATAGGCGAGGGCGAGTATATGGACTGCGAGCTCATCGAGCTCTTCAGGCAGGCAAAGCGCGAGGGCATATCCAAGCGCGAGTTCCTGCTCCGCGCGGCGCGGATAGACGGGGTCTATGTCCCATCGCTCTATGACGTGGAATACGGCGCGGACGGGACGATCTCCCGCTTCGAGCCGCTTCCCGGCGCGAAGGAAAAAGTCTTAAAGCGCGTCGTCGAGGATCTCGACGCGGCGTATTACCCCGTCGACGGCATCGTCCCCTCGACGGAGATAGTCCATGACCGCTCCGTTCTGGAGCTCTTCCGCGGCTGCATAAGGGGCTGCCGCTTCTGCCAGGCGGGCTATACCTGCCGGCCAGTCCGCTCGCGCTCGGTCGACCTGCTGACGAAGCAGGGGATAGAGAGCATGAAGCGCTCCGGCTACAGGGAGATAAGCCTTTCCTCCCTGTCCAGCAGCGACTATCGCGGCCTTGAGCAGCTCTGCGACGATCTGCTGGAGTGGTGCGAGCCGAACATGGCGAGCCTGTCCCTGCCCTCGCTCAGGGCGGACAACTTCTCCATGGAGCTGACGAAGAAGCTCCAGAAGGTGCGCCGCAGCGGGCTGACCTTCGCGCCGGAAGCCGGCTCCCAGCGCCTTCGCGACGTCATAAACAAGAACGTGACCGAGGATGACGTCCTGACCTCATGCCGCACGGCCTTCGAGGCGGGCTGGAACGCCGTCAAGCTCTATTTCATGATAGGCCTTCCGACCGAGACGGACGAGGACGTGCTCGCCATAGCGGACCTCGCCTACAAGGTCCTCGGGGAATTCAAGCGCCACGCGACGAACAAGGCCAGAGGCGTGCGCATAACGGTCAGCACGGCCTGCTTCGTTCCCAAGCCCATGACGCCCTTCCAGTGGGAGGCGCAGGATACTCGCGCCGAATTCAAGCGCAAGGTGGACCTGCTGAAGGCGGCCATGCCCTCCAAGGCCATATCCTACAGCTGGCACGAGCCGGGCGTCAGCTTCGTCGAGGCCGTCCTCGCCAGAGGCGACAGGCGGCTCGCTCCCGTGCTCGAGCGCGTGCTGGAGACGTCCGGCGGCCTGCAGGCCTGGGACGAATATTTCAGCATAGCCAAATGGGAGGAGGCTTTCGCCTTCTGCGGCGTCGATCCGGATTTTTACGCCGTGCGCGAACGCCGCGAGGATGAGATCCTCCCTTGGTCGCATATCTCCGCCGGCGTTACCGACGCCCATCTGCTGCGCGAGCGCAGGCTTTCCCGCGAGGGGAAGACGACGCCCGACTGCCGCGAGAAATGCTCCGGCTGCGGGGCAGACTGCTTCGGAGGTGAGTGCCGTGAACGTTAGGCTCAGATACTCCAAGACGGGCCGCGCGAAGTATATATCCCATCTGGACATGCTGCGCACGTTCCAGCGCGCCTTCGCCCGCGCGGGCGTCGATCTTATCCACAGCGAGGGCTTCAACCCACATCCCAAGCTCAATCTCGTGCTCCCGCTGCCGACCTGCTGCGAGAGCCTCTGCGAATATCTCGACGCCGGCGTAAACGGGGAGTACCCCGACCTCTGCCGCGCGCTCAACTCCGCCCTGCCCGAAGGCATACGCATGCTGAGCGCCGCCGAGCCCGTCATGAAGGCGGGAAGCGTCCGCTTTTCCTCCTGGAGCTGTCTGCTCCGGCTGGACGGCGCCTCGCCGCAGAAAACGGCTGAGTACGTCGCGGAAAAGCTCTCCGCGGCGGAGCTCCCCGTCATAAAGAAGACCAAGCGCGGCGAGTCGGTCGTCGACCTGAAAAAACACATGAGAGACCTCAGCATAACGACCGAAGCTTCGGGCGTACGCATAGGCGTGACGCTCCCGACCTTCGAGCCGTCGCTGACCCCGCGCAATATCCTCGCGGCGCTGCCGGAGCTCCCGGAATATACGGAATACTGCGTCCGAACGGAGATATTCAACGAAAAAATGGAGCAATTTTGCTGAAAAATGCTTGCATTTTGAAATAAATCATGCTATTATACTCCGGCGCGCGACTCGTAAGGCGCGCAGTAGCGATATTATCGCTTAGAAGGACGGTCCTCTGCCGACATGGCAAGAACGTCTGCCGAGAAGGGAGGAAATGAATAATGGATCTCGTTAAAGTACTCTCCGAGCAGTATCAGAAGCCCGAGATGCCTCAGGTCGAAGTGGGCGACACCGTCCGCGTCAACGTCAAGATCAAGGAAGGCAACCGTGAGCGCGTCCAGGCTTTCGAGGGCACCGTCATCGCCCGCAAGCACGGCGGCATCTCCGAGACGATCACCGTCCGCCGCATAGCTTACAACGTCGGCGTGGAGAAGGTCTTCCCGCTCCACTCCCCGAACATCGTCTCCATTGAGACCATCCGCCGCGGTAAGGTCCGTCGCGCCAAGCTCTACTACATCCGCGACAGGATCGGCAAGAAGGCCAAGGTCAAGGAAAGACTGTAAAAAGTCGAAACGCTCCATCTCTCAGATGGAGCGTTTATTTTTCTTCCGGGCGATTTATCTGTTGTTATGCGCGCAAAAAGATGATAGAATAACTAAATACAAAACTACCGAACTCTAAACTCAGCGCTCTGGATATCTCCGGGAGGTGCGCCATGGAAAACAACAAAACGGAAAAGACCAAAAACAGCGCCAGGCAGGAAGCGTACGACTGGATAACCTGCGTCGTCTCCGCGCTGGTTTGCGCGATACTCATATTCGTCTTCGTCGGCCGCATCATCGGCGTCTCCGGCGACTCGATGAAGAACACCCTGCTCGACGGGGAGCGCATCGTCATCTCCAATCTGTTTTATAAGCCCAAGCAGGGCGACATCGTCGTCCTGACCAAATACTCCTTCCTCGACGAGCCCATCGTCAAGCGCGTCATCGCCGTCGAGGGGCAGACGGTCGACATCGACTTCGATACGGGAGAGGTCCGTGTCGACGGGGAGCTCCTGCACGAGGATTATATCGCCGCGGCGACCCACAGGTTCTACGACGTGACCTTCCCTCAGACGGTGCCGGAGGGCTGCGTATTCGTCATGGGCGACAACCGCAACGCCAGCAACGACAGCCGCAACAGCGAGCTCGGCATGGTGGACAGACGCTGCATCATGGGCAAGGCGTATATGATCCTCCTGCCGATCTCCAAGCTCAGATTTCTCGGATAAAATGGACGACAGGCTCATCGACAAAATAAACGTGCAGTGGTTCCCAGGCCACATGGCCAAGGCCCGCCGCATGATGCAGGAGAGCGTCAAGCTCGTGGACGTGGTCTGCGAGATAGCCGACGCGCGCATCCCCATAAGCAGCCGCAACCCTGAGCTCGACGGGCTGCTGGCGGGCCGTCCGCGCCTTTTGGTGCTCAACAGGACCGACCTCGCCGATCCCGCCGTTACGAAGCTCTGGACAGCCGCCTTCAGGGCGGAAGGCGTCTCCGTCATTGAGACGGACGCGCGTTCGGGCAGGGGCGTATCGGGATTTCTTCCCGCCGTGCGCGCGCTTTTGAGCGACAAGATCGCCGCGCTCGAGGCCAAGGGTCAGGGCGGCAGGCCCATACGCGCCATGGTCGTCGGCGTCCCGAACGTCGGCAAATCTACCTTTATCAACAAGCTGGCCGGCCGTAAGGCCGCCATAGCCTCCGACAGACCTGGCGTGACGCGCGGCAAGCAGTGGATAAGCGTCGGCGGGCTTCAGCTTCTCGATACTCCGGGCCTTCTCTGGCCCAAGCTCGACGGGGAGCACGTCGGCGAGCACCTCGCCTTCACGGGCGCCGTCAAGGATCAGATACTCGACGTCGAGGCGCTCGCGGCGCATCTTCTCAAATGGCTCGCGGAGCGCTATCCGGCGCTTCTGACCGCCAGATACAAGATAGAGGCGGACGCGGACGCCGCGGGCTGGGAGCTGCTGGAGCGCGCTGCGCGAAAGCGCGGCTTCCTCATTTCCGGCGGCGAGGTGGATACGGAGCGCATGTCCAATATCCTGCTGGACGAATTCCGGGGCGGCGTCATCGGCCGCATTTCGCTGGAAAGGCCGGGTGACGAGCCTTGAAGGACGCTGCGCTCGAATTCGGACTGACCGTCTGCGGAGCGGACGAGGCCGGCGCGGGCCCTCTCGCGGGCCCGGTATACGCGGCGGCCGTCATATTGCCGCCGGGCTGCGTCATCGAGGGGCTCGACGACTCGAAAAAGCTCACGGAGAAAAAGCGCGAGGCGCTTTTCGACGTCATCGTCCGCGAGGCCGTGTCCTACGCGATAGCCTCCGTGGACGAGAAGACGATAGACGGGATAAACATCCTGCGCGCCCGCATGCTCGCCATGGACAAAGCCATAAAGGCCCTTTCTCCCGCGCCGGAGCTTGAGCTCATCGACGGCAACAGGACGCAGGGCATAGAAGGGAACACTCTCGCCGTCATAGGCGGCGACGGGATATATTCCTGCATCGCGGCGGCCTCCGTGCTCGCCAAGGTCAGCAGGGACAGATACATGTACGCTCTCGCGGAGAAGTACCCGCAGTACGCCTTCGACAAGCACAAGGGCTACGGGACGAAGCTCCATTACGAGCGCCTCGCCGAGTTCGGCCCCTGCCCGGCGCATCGGCTGACCTTCCTCAAAAAGAAGCATGGATAGGCGGCTGATAGGCGCCTGGGGCGAGTCCGAGGCGGCGCGCTTTCTGCGGAAAAGGGGATACAGGCTCCTCGGCATGAACTACCGCACCCGTATGGGCGAGGTTGACATAATTGCACAGAAAGGCCGGTTTCTCGCCTTCGTCGAGGTCAAGACACGCTCCGACGCGGCACACGGCGAGGCGAAGGAATTCGTGACGCCGCGCAAGCAGGAGCGCGTGCGCCTCGCCGCGCAGGACTGGCTGACGAAAAACGAGACGGAGCTGCAGCCCCGCTTCGACGTCGTCGAGGTATATCGCGGGGCGGACGGCTCCGCGGAGGTGAACCACATTGAAAACGCATTTTGACAAGCCCCTTTTCGACGGCCACTGCGACACGCTCCTCTGGCTCAAGGGCGATCTTATCTCCAACAGCCTGCACGTCGATCTGACGCGCGCGGCCTATTCGCCCTACGCGCAGTTTTTCGCGATATATCACCCCTTCAAGCCGATGTTCGACGAGCTTTACGCCAAGCTCATGACCGAGCTTGAGACGGCGGGCGAGGCCGTGCGCCTCTGCCGTACGGCGGGGGAGGCTGAAAAGGCCGCCGAGGCCGGAGCCGCCGCCGCTTTCATATCCGTCGAGGGCGCCCACGT
>JAEFAK010000050.1 GCA_016287555.1 Oscillospiraceae bacterium | reverse complement strand
TTTGCAGGAAGCCTTGACAATTAATGCGCAAAAAAGTATTATAAACAAAATCTATCCGCCCGCCCGACCGCCGTAAGCCGAGTGACAAGGAAAGGAGAGATAACCAGATGGATTACTTTATAGGAAAAGAAAAGATCGACCTCATCATTCAGGAATCCATGGTCGCCGAGACCGAGAAGCTCATTGCCGACCTGCGCGACGAGATCGCTGACAATAACTATATAGAGCCCAAAGAATATACCAAGATAGGCGTCAAGCGTGGCCTTCGAAACGAGGACGGCTCCGGCGTGCTCGCGGGCATCACCCGCATCGCCAGCGTCCAGGGCTACGTCATGCTCGACGGCGAACGCCGCCCCATGCCCGGCCGTCTGATATACAGAGGCATCAACATCGAGGACCTCATCAACGGCTTTATCAACGAAAACCGCTGGGGTTACGAGGAAACGGTCTATCTGCTCCTCTTCGGCTCTCTGCCCACCCAGGAGCAGCTCGACAGGATACACAGCGTGCTCAACCAGTGGAGCGCTCTGCCGACGGGCTTTACGGAGGACATGATCCTCCGCGCGCCCAGCCGCGACATCATGAACAAGCTCGCAAGGGGCGTCCTCTCGCTTTATTCCTACGACCGCGACGCCGAGGACATGACCCTCGAGGCGGAGCTCTTCAAGGCGATCCGCCTCATCGCGCGCACGCCGACCATCGTCGCCAACGCCTACCACGTCAAGGAACACTATTACGACAATAAGAGCCTCTATCTCCACCGTCCGCAGCCGGAGCTCAGCCTTGCGGAGAATTTCCTTTATTCCATAAGACACGACAACAGCTACACGGACGACGAGGCGCGCCTTCTCGACCTCTGCCTCGTGCTCCATGCCGAGCACGGCGGCGGCAACAACAGCGCCTTCAGCTGCCGCGTCCTCTCCTCGACCGGGACGGACATCTACTCAGCCATTTCCGCCGCCATCGGCGCCCTGAAGGGGCCGAAGCACGGCGGCGCGAATAAAAAAGTCATGGAGATGTTCAACGACATCAAGGAGAACGTCCGCGATTGGGAAGACGACGACGAGATAAAGACGTACCTGCGCCGCATCCTCAATAAAGAAGCGGGCGACCGCAGCGGCCTCATCTACGGCATGGGCCACGCGGTCTACACTCTGTCCGACCCGCGCGCCGTCATGCTCAAAAAGTTTGCCCGCAAGGTCGCCGAGCAGAAGGACTGCGACGACGAGCTGGAGCTTCTCGAGAGCGTCGAGCGCCTGACGCCGGAGGTGTTCTTCGACGAGAAGGAGTCGGACAAGATAATCTGCGCCAACGTCGATATGTATTCCGGCTTCGTGTATTCGATGCTCGGCATCCCGGTCGACCTCTATACGCCGCTGTTCGCGATAGCCCGCATGGCCGGCTGGTGCGCCCACCGCATCGAGGAGGTCACGGGCGAGAGCAACCGCATCATGCGCCCGGCGTACAGATACATGAACAAGCGCGTGCCGTACGTTCCTCTGCTCGAGCGGAAATAAAAAATAATGCTTGACAAATAGGGAATAAGTGCTAAAATAGCGCCAATTAAACAATTAAAGAGCAAATACGTTGATGAAGAACGGCCCTGTGCGGAACCGGCACAGAGAGCGTGCGGCGGGTGCGAGCACGCGCGGAACACATGGGCGGATCACTTCGGAGTACGGGCCCGAAAGATTATTCGAGTAGGCGTCTGCGCAGCGGCAGCGTTAAAGGCCGGGAGATTTGTCTGAATCTCGCAGAGAGGCGGCGTTTTTCGCTGCAATATGGGTGGTACCGCGGATATTATCCGTCCCATGCTTTTGCATGGGACGGATTTGTTTTTTAAGGAGGAACTAAAATGGAACCGAAAGTTTTGGAGATAACGCAGCGCATCAGAATGCTCAGGGACATTACGGGCATGACGTCCGCCGAGGTCGCGGAGGCGGCGGGAGTCACGGAGGAGGAATATCTCAGGTTCGAGAGAGGCGAGGAGGACTTTACCTTCAGCTTCCTATATCACTGCGCAGAGGCCTTCGGCGTCGACATCGTCGAGCTTCTGACGGGCGAGAACCCGCACCTGACGGGCTATACGATAGTCCGCGGCGGCAAGGGCCTGCGCATGAGCCGCAGAGAGGGCTTCGAGTATTTCCATCTCGCCGCCAACTTCAAGGACAAGATATCCGAGCCCTTCCTCGTCAAAGCGCCCTACCGCGAGGAGGAGCAGCACGCGGAGATACCCATGAGCGTGCACGCGGGGCAGGAATTCGACTATATAATCTCCGGCTCGCTCAAATGCGTGTTCGACGGGAAGACGGAGCTCATCAGCGCCGGCGACTCGGTCTACTACGATTCCGGCCGTCCGCACGGGATGATAGCCGCGAACCCCGAGGGGTGCACCTTCCTCGCGGTCGTAATGAGAGAGGATGAGGCAGATGCGTAACATCAACGAGAGATACTGCGAGGAGACGTTCGACGAAAACGGCGTCCTCAGTTCCTTCAGGCTCAAATATCCGGATAACTACAACTTCGGCTACGACATCGTCGACGATATCGGGACCAACGACCCCGACCGCAAGGCCATGGTCTGGTGCGATACGAAGGGCAATGAGCGCGTCTTCACGTTCCGCGATATCATGCTCCTTTCCAATAAATGCGCCAACTATCTCTCCTCCCTCGGCATAGGCAGGGGGGACAGGGTCCTCGTCGTGCTGCGCCGCCGCTACCAGTTCTGGTACGTGACGCCCGCCCTGATGAAGCTCGGCGCCGTGTTCGTCCCCGCGACGCACATGCTCAAGCGCCACGACTGCGTGTACCGCATCCAGAGCGGCGGCATAAAGGCCGTCATCTGCACCGTCGAGGGCGACACTGCCGACGCGTTCGACGAGGCGAGGCCGGAGTGCCCGGAGCTGGAGATGATGATAGCTTCCGGCGGGCCGCGAGAGGGCTGGCTCGATCTCGACGCGGGCGTCGAGGCCGCCTCCGACGTCTTCGAGCGCCGCGAGACGAGCGTCTACGATCCGATGCTGATGTACTTCTCCTCCGGCACGTCCGGCTATCCCAAGATGGTCATGCACGACCACAGATACGGCCTTTCGCATCTCTTTACGGCCAAGCACTGGCAGAACGTCGACCCCGAGGGCCTGCATCTGACCATAGCCGACACCGGCTGGGGCAAGGCGGTCTGGGGGAAGCTCTTCGGCCAGTGGATGATGGAAGCCTGCGTCCTGACGTACGACTTCGAGAAGTTCGTTCCTGCCGAGATGCTTGCCGTCATAGAAAAATATAAGGTAACGACCCTCTGCTGCCCGCCGACGATGTACCGCTTCTTCCTGCGCGAGGATCTTTCGAGCTTCGACCTGAGCAGCCTGAAGTATTGCTGCATAGCCGGCGAGCCGCTCAACCCCGACGTCTTCTACGGCTGGCGCGACGCGACGGGCATAACCCTCATGGAGGGCTTCGGACAGACGGAGACCACCGTAACCGTCTGCAATCTGAAGGGCACGAGCCCGAAGGCCGGGTCCATAGGCAAGCCCGCGCCGCTCTACGACGTCGACCTGCTCAACGCGGACGGCGAACCCTGCCGTCCGGGCGAGACGGGCGAGATAGTCGTGCGGTGCGATCCGAGCCCCGAGGGGCTGATGATGTGCTACTTTCGCAATGAGGAGAAGACCGCCGAGGCCATGCACGACGGCTGGTACCATACCGGCGACACGGCCTGGCGCGATGAGGACGGGTACATATTCTTCGTCGGAAGGAACGACGACATCATAAAGTCCAGCGGCTACAGGATCGGCCCGTTCGAGGTCGAGAGCGTACTGCTCGAGCATCCCGCCGTACTGGAATGCGCCGTAACGGCGGCGCCGGACGAGATACGCGGCCAGGTCGTCAAGGCGACGATAGTCCTCAACGGCGGCTGGGAGCCGACGGAGGAACTGAAAAAGAAACTCCAGAATTACGTCAAGCGCGAGACGGCGCCTTACAAATACCCGCGCATCATCGAGTTCGTGGACTCGCTGCCCAAGACGATAAACGGAAAGATCCGGAGGAACGCGATAAGAGACGGCCGCAAATAATAGTGGATTTTGACTTCGTAGAGGTGTATAATAATATGAAACCCGGATCGCGCGCCTTCTCGGGCGCGCGTTGGGCTATATGCCGGGTGCACGCGCGTCCGGCGTCAGGAGGTGAGGCAAAAATGAAAATAGAGCTTACGGAAAAGGAGTTCCGGCGTCTTCTCGACATGGTCTACGTCGGCAACTGGATACTCAATTCGACGAGGGAAGACAAGCGGATAAGGGCCTACGACGAGCTTGAGTCGAAGATCTTTTCGTACTGCATCAAGGCCGGGATGTACTCGCTTTTCGAGGTCGTGGACAACGAGGTCCTGCCGTCCGTGGAGTTCGCCGACGGCGGCATCCACGAGGCGATAATGGACTATGAGGATACGGTCTTCTACGAGATACTTGCCGAGGAACTCGCCCGCCGTGACATGGACTTCGCCCCGATAGATTCGGAAAATGCCGACGAGCTTGCCTCCAGGATAGACGAGTATATCGAGGAGTTCGAGCAGAACGGTGTCGACAACATCACGCTCGATAAATGACCGGGTCTGAAAGGACGGCAGACAAATGAGCAAATTCAAGGCCTTTCTCAAACGCAAGGATATCGTCATAAGCGGCAAAAGATACGGCGTCGAAGCGCTCGGCGCGATGGCGCAGGGCCTCTTCTGCAGCCTTCTCATCGGCACCATACTCAACACCATAGGAACGCAGGCGCATCTGCCGTTTTTCAATACCGTCGGCAATTTCGCGTCCCAGATGTCCGGTCCAGCCATGGCGATAGCGATAGGCTACGCGCTGCACTGCCCGCCGCTGGTGCTCTTTTCGCTTGCGGCCGTGGGCTGGGCTTCGAACAGCCTCGGCGGTGCGGGCGGACCTCTCGCCGTCCTGATAATAGCGATAATCGCCGGCGAGCTCGGCAAGGTCGTCTCCAAGGAGACGAAGGTGGACATCCTTGTGACTCCGCTCGTTACGATACTCGCCGGAGTCGGCCTCGCTTACCTCATCGCAAAGCCGATAGGCATAGCCGCAAGCTGGGTAGGAAAGCTCATCATGCTCGCTACCGAGCTTCAGCCCTTCCTCATGGGCATAGCCGTATCCGTCATAGTCGGCGTCGCGCTGACGCTGCCGATATCCAGCGCCGCGATCTGCGCCGCGCTGGGACTTACGGGCCTTGCCGGAGGCGCCGCCGTCGCGGGCTGCTGCGCGCAGATGGTCGGCTTCGCCGTCATGAGCTTCCGCGAAAACAAGTGGGGCGGGCTCGTATCCCAGGGGCTCGGCACCTCCATGCTCCAGATGGGCAACATCGTCAAGAATCCGCGTATCTGGCTGCCCGCCATAGTTACCTCGGCCATAACCGGCCCCATCGCGACCTGCGTCTTCAAGCTGGAGATGAACGGAGCGCCCGTCTCCTCCGGCATGGGGACCTGCGGCCTTGTCGGGCCGATAGGCGTCTGGTCGGGATGGTTCTCCCCGAGCGAGGCTGCCGTCGCCAACGGTGCCTCCGCCATAGCGCCGACGGCGATGCACTGGATAGGCCTCGCGCTCGTCTGCATCGTTCTTCCCGCCGTGATCTGCCAGCTTCTCTGCCTGCTGTGCAGAAAGCTCGGCTGGATAAGGGAAGGCGACCTCAGCCTCGGCATGAGCGACAAAAAATAAGAACTGACAAAATGAAAACGGCATGGTCAGAACTGACCATGCCGTTTGTTTTGCCCTCGTGAGAGGGCGGGTCGGATCATTCGATGTCGAGGTGGCGCGAGGCGGGGATGACGCTGTCCTTCTTCGGGAGGGTCAGGGTCAGCAGACCGTTTTCATAGCGGACTGTGATGCCCTCGACCTTGACGGAGGAGACGTCGAAGCTCCTGGCGAAGGAGCCGTAGAAGCGTTCGCGGCAGATATACTCGCCGTTGTTCTCGGGCATCTTGCGCTCTGCGGAGATCGTCAGGACGTCGTTGGAGACGTCGACGTTGATGTCCTCCTTGGCAAAGCCGGGAAGCTCTGCCTCGATGGTGTAGGCGTCGTTCCGGTCTATCACGTCGGTCCGGAATTCACGGTCGGCCGTGCCGCTGAAGAATTTTTCCATCTCGCGGAAGGGATTGTAAGTCGTATATTTACGGGGGATAAGATCGAACATTGTATTGAACCTCCATTCATTTGTCCGTCGGCGGCAGCCGCCTTTATGAGTCGTCCGCCGCGCTGCGTTGCCTGTTATCTGATAGCTTCATCGCTTGCAGGATACCTCTTCAGCATGAACAAATACGCATTTTTTTATGAATGGACTGTTAATTTTAGCACTCAAACACAGAGAGTGCTAAAATAAGTCCGCTTCCGCCCTTGACGAAAGAAGCAGGGAACATTATATTGAATGTGGCCGCGCGATATGCGCGCGGGGAAGGGAGAGACAGGATTGGACAGACTGTTTCCGGCGGAAGAAAAGAAAAAGATATCCCGCGTTGCTTTTGCGTTTTTCGCCATGCTCGTCGTGGCGACCGTCATCCAGATAGCCGCCGCGCTGCTCCTGAGCGCGTACGCGCCTGAGATAACGGAGAAGACGTGGTATGTCTGGGCGCTTTCCATGATCCCGATATACGTATTCGGGCTCCCGGTCTGTCTGGCCGTGATAAAAAAGGTGCCCGCGCGGGAGCGTGAGAAGCACTCCATGACGTTCGGCCAGTTCATGGTCGCCCTTGTCATGTGCTTCGGCATAATGTACCCCCTCAGTATCGTGGGCAACCTGCTCAACATGCTCTTCGGCGCTTTGAGCGGCAGGGCCGTAAACCCCGTCGAGGCCGCCGTCAGCTCTTCGACGCCTCTGATGACGATATTATTCGCCGTCGTACTCGGGCCCATACTCGAGGAGCTTCTTTTCCGCGGGCTCATCGTCGGCCGCATGCGCCGCTACGGGGACAAGGCCGCCATCCTCTTTTCCGCGACGCTTTTCGCCTTCTACCACGGCAACTTCTCCCAGCTTTTCTATGCCTTCGGCCTCGGCCTTTTCTTCGCCTTTATCTATGCGCGCACGGGAAAGCTGCGCTATACGATGGGGCTTCATATGATAATTAACTTCATCGGCTCCGTCGTGTCCTCCTTCGTCGTCGGAAAGATAGACCTCGAGATACTGCAGCAAAACGCGTTTTCCGCTCTTGAGGGCGGGGTCGAAGGGCTGCGGAGCATGGCCGGCTCGATAGGACCGATGCTGCTTCTGGCGCTCTATTCGCAGGTCCTGCTCGGGCTCTGCGTTGCCGGCATCATCCTTCTGATAGTCAAGCGCCGCCGCTTCGTGTGTCAGCCCGGTCCCGTGGAGATCCCGAAGGGGCGGATGTTCTCCTCGCTGTATCTCAATCCGGGCTTCATCCTGTTTTTCATCGCGTCCCTCGCCCTGATCGTCATGAGCATGATCGGGATATAGTTTGCTGTTGTTTTCGCACCGGGCGTGTGATAAAATCATAGGAGATGCTCAAGAAGGGAGGCGACGGTATGGACGCCGTTTATAACTGGCACAGATTAGTCTATAATTTTCTCAGACTGCCCATGTCCATAGCGACCAGAGCGCGCTACGGATTTCGCTTCGGGCGCCCGCTGAAGCTGCCCAATCCATATATCGTCGTCGCCAACCATACGACCTACTGGGACCAGTTCCTCGTTGGCCTCTCGTTTGCAAAGCACATGTACTTCCTCGCCAGCGAGCACAGCTTCCGCATGGGCCTGCAGTCAATCGTCATGAAGGCTATGGCCGCCCCGATAGGGCGCGTGAAGGGGTCGACGGACGCCTCCGCCGTCCTCGGCATGCTCCGCAGGCTGAAAAGCGGCAAGAACATCTGCTTTTTCCCCGAGGGCGAGCGCAGCTTCGACGGGAGGACGGCCGATCTGCATCCGAGCACGGCAAAGCTCCTTCGCACGGCGGGCGTCCCCGTCGTGACCTTCCGCCTCAAGGGCGGCTACCTCGCCGATCCGCGCTGGGCGAAAAAGCGCCGTCACGGCAATATGCGCGGCAAGGTCGTGCGCATCTATCAGCCGGAGGAACTCAAAAAGATGAGCGTCGCGGAGATACACGACGCCGTCCTTTCCGATATATATGAGGACGCATGGAAGACGCAGCGCGAGGAGATGCTCACCTATAAGGGCAGGCACCTCGCCGAAGGCCTTGAAGAGGCGCTCTTCATCTGCCCCGAATGCGGCGGAGTCGATACGATGCACGGCGAGGGGAACGTGTTTTCCTGCCGGTGCGGCATGCGCGCCGGGATAACGGACAAGGCGTTTTTCGCAGAAGGCGCGCCGTTTGAGACCATAGCCGACTGGGACGACTGGCAGCGCGCCGAGCTTGGCGCGCGCGTCGAAAAGGGCGGCGGGATATTCTCCGATGAGGGCGCTTGGCTCGCCAGCCTCGGCGAAAACCACGAGCTTGTCCGCGTCGCCGAGGGCGACCTCGTTCTGGCGGACGGGACGATTTCCGTCGGCGAAAAGTCCTTCCCGATAGCGGAGCTGAGCGACTTTGCCCTCTGCCACGGGAAAAAGAACGAGACCATAATGTTCACAGGCGGCGGCGTGCACTACGAGATGGGGCTCGAAGGAGACCACAGCCGAAGGAAGTACGCGCTCGCCGAGCGTATGCTCCGCAAGAAAAAGTGATCCCTGGCCCGGTGGGCTTATAAATAAATGGAGGGTGTATCAAATGAGTATCAGGATAGGCATCAACGGCTTCGGAAGAATAGGCAGCGTCGTGCTCCGCGCGGGCATTGAGGACGAGCGCTTCGAGTTCGTCGCGATAAATCCCCATAAGGGCCCTGACTACACGGCGTACATGCTCAAGTACGACACCGTGCACGGCCGCTTCCCGGGGACGGTAGAGCATACGGACGACGCGCTCATCGTCAACGGCAAGAAGATCGCCATCGTCAACAGAGACAAGCCTGAGGACATCCCCTGGGGAGATCTCGGCGTGGACTACGTGCTCGACTGCACCGGCAAATTCAAGGATATCCCGAAGGCCTCGGCTCACCTCAAGGCGGGCGCGAAGAAGGTCATCATCTCCGCTCCCTCCAATGACGCCCCCATGTTCGTCTACGGCGTCAACCACGAAACCTATACCAAGGATATGGATATCGTGTCCTCCGCCTCCTGCACGACCAACTGCCTCGCTCCCATTGCGAAGGTCATCAACGATAAGTTCGGCATCACCGGCGGCCTCATGACCACCGTCCACGCCATGACGGGCACGCAGCAGACCGTCGACAGCACCTCCGCCAAGGACTGGCGCGGCGGCCGCGCCGCCTCCGGCAACATCATCCCGTCCACGACCGGCGCCGCGAAGGCCGTCGGCAAGGTCATCCCCTCGCTCAACGGCATCCTCACGGGCATGTCCTTCCGCGTCCCGACGCTCGACGTCTCCGTCGTCGACCTGACGGTAAACCTCCGCGATCCCGCGACCTACGAGGAGATATGCGCCGAGATGAAGCTCGCCAGCGAGACCTATATGAAGGGCATCCTCGGCTACGTGGACGAAGACGTCGTTTCCTCCGACTTCCTCGGAGACCGCCGTGCCTCCATATTCGACGCGAAGGCCGGCATATCGCTGACGGACCGTTTCGCCAAGCTCGTCGCCTGGTACGACAACGAGTTCGGCTATTCCTGCCAGATGCTCGAGCTCATGGCTCATATGTATTCCGTCGACAACAAGTAAGCTGAAAGCGGGGGAGGACCATGGCGGAAAAGAAAATAAAGACCGTCGCGCAAAACCGCAAGGCCTTCCACGAGTATTTCGTCGAGGAGCGCTTCGAGGCGGGTATATCCCTCTCCGGGACGGAGGTTAAGAGCATCCGTCAGGGGAAGCTGAATCTGAAGGATTCCTACTGCGCCGTGAAAAACGGGGAGCTGTTCGTGCGCGGCATGCACATCAGCCCCTATGAGCAGGGGAACATCTTCAACAAGGACCCCATGCGCGACAGACGTCTCCTCATGCACAAGCGCGAGATAATGCGCCTCTACGGCCGCGTCAAGCAGGACGGAATGGCGCTCATCCCGCTGTCCGTGTATTTCAGCGGGCCGCTCGTCAAGGTCGAGCTCGGCCTGTGCAAGGGCAAAAAGCTCCATGACAAGCGCGACGCCGCCGCCGAGCGGGACGCAAAGCGCGTCATGGACCGCGCCCTCAAAGAGAAAAACAACTGATCAGGAGGAAATAAAATGAGCAATCCCATCGTGACCTTCGAGATGGAGGACGGCGGCGTCATCAAGGCCGAGCTCTATCCCGAAATAGCGCCCAATTCCGTCAATAACTTCATCTCTCTCGTGAGTTCCGGCTTTTATAACGGGCTCATATTCCACCGCGTCATCCCCGGCTTCATGATCCAGGGCGGCGACCCGCAGGGGACGGGCATGGGCGGCCCGGGCTACCACATCAAGGGCGAATTCATGCAGAACG
>JAEFAK010000049.1 GCA_016287555.1 Oscillospiraceae bacterium | reverse complement strand
TCTCCGCGCTCGACATCCAGGATCAGCTGCAGACCCTCTACACCTCCGGCACCGTCTTCCACGCCTTCCTCGGCGAGAAGCTGCCCAGTTGGGAGGCCGCCGCTTCCCTCGTGCGCAAGATCGCCGAGAACTACCAGCTTCCGTACTACACGCTCTCCCCGACCTACAGCGTATGCCGCGAGCACGGCTACCTCGTCGGCGAGCAGTTCACCTGCCCGCACTGCGGCCAGCCCGCCGAGGTCTACTCCCGCATCACCGGCTACTACCGCCCCGTCCAGAACTGGAACGACGGCAAGGTCCAGGAGTACAAGGACAGGCAGGTCTACAACATCGAGCGCTCCGTCCTCAAGCCGAGGACCCCGGCCGACGCCCCCGTCGCCGTCATCACGGAGACCGGCGCGCCCGTCGCGCTCGGCGATTCCCGCATGATCCTCTTCGCGCGCGCCACCTGCCCCAACTGCAAGGTCGCCGCGAGCCTGCTCGACAAGGCGGGCATGACCTATGAAAAGCTCATAGCCGAGGAGAACCTCGACAAGGTCGCGGAGTTCGGCATAAAGCAGGCCCCGACCCTCGTCGTCACCGACGGGAAGACCTTCGAGAAGTACGCGGGCGTCGCTGACATCAAGGGCTTCCTCAACGCCTGCCGCGCGGGCTGAGGTGCGGACCATGTATGACATTATCTGCGTAGGCGGAGGGGCGGCCGGCCTTACGGCCGCCCTCTACGCCCTGAGGGCGGGAAAGAACGTCCTCGTGCTGGAGAAGAACAGCTTCGGCGGCCAGGTCGCCTTCTCCCCGAAGATAGAAAACTGGCCCGGCACGGCCGAGATGAGCGGACTTGAATTTGCCGACGCGCTGACCGAGCAGGTCCTCGCCAAGGGCGCCGAGCTCGAGCTCGAGACCGTCACGAAAATAGAAAAGGACGGGACCTTCCGCGTCCTTACCGAGGAGGGCAGCGTCTTCGAGAGCCGCGCCGTCATCATCTCAGCCGGCGTCAGGCACAGGACGCTCGGCCTCGAGGGCGAGCAGGAGCTCATCGGAAACGGCATCTCCTTCTGCGCGGTCTGCGACGGCGCTTTCTTCGCCGGCAAGGACGTCGCCGTCGTCGGCGGCGGCAACAGCGCGCTGCAGGAGGCCGTCCTTCTGGCAGAGACGAGCAAGAGCGTCACGATACTTCAGGACCTCGATTTTCTGACCGGCGAGAAGACCCTTGCCGACAAGCTCAGAGCCGCGCCGAACGTCCGCATCATCTGCGGCGTGCGCGTCACGGGCTATACCTCCGAGGGCGGCGAGGTGACGGGCGTCACAGTCAAGACCAAGGCGGGCGACGAGATCCGCGTCGACTGCGCGGGCGTCTTCCTCGCGGTCGGCCTCATCCCGGAAAACGAGATATTCGCCGATCTCGTCAAGCTCGACGCGCAGGGCTATATCGACGCGGGCGAGAGCTGCGAGACGGGCGTCCCCGGGCTCTTCGTCGCGGGCGACTGCCGCGCCAAGCGCATCCGCCAGCTCACTACCGCGAGCGGGGACGGCGCAGTTTCGGCTCTCGCCGCGGTCAGATACATCGACGACGTCAAGTAACTTTATATAGATACGGAGCGCTCCGCAGCCGCGGGGCGCTCCCTTCGTTTTGAGCATAAAAAGGCCGCCTGCTTCGAACAGACGGCCTTTTTCGTTATTCTTTTTCCGGCTCGGCCTTGTCGGCTCTGCCGACGATGTTGTGTATCCATATGCCGCTGCCGACCATGATGAGGCCGATGACGACCTTGATGATATCCAGCCCGCTGGATATGGCGTAAAGCGGGACTATGTGCATCTGCGTCAGGTGCGTCAGGCACCAGACGACCGGGAAGTTTATTACCCAAAGGAACACGCTGTCGAACAGGAACGTTATGAACGTCCGCCCGCCGGAGCGGAGGGTGAAGTAGCAGGCGTGGGTCAGGGCGTGGATGGGCATCAGCACGGCGACGATGCGGATAAGGCTCGTCGCGAGCGAGCGGACCTCGTCGCTGGTCTTGTAGGCCTTCGGGATGAGGCCGGAGGCGGCGAACATCAGCGCGCCGACGACGATGCAGCAGGCGAAAGAGAAGAAGATGAGCTTCCTGTCCGCATCGCGCGCCTCCTCCATCTTGCCCGCGCCGAGAAGCTGCCCTATGAGTATTCCGACGGAGCTTCCGAGCGCGATGAAGGCTATGCTGAATAGGTTGAACATCGTCGAATTGATGTTCATGGCGGCGATGGCGTTGAGCCCGCGCAGCGAGTAGCACTGCGTCAGCATCGCCATGCCGACGCTCCAGAGTATCTCATTGGCCATCAGCGGCGCGCCCTTTATGAAGATGCGCCTGACTATATCCCCGGGCACGCGCATGGACCTGTATACCCCCTGCATGAAGGGGCAGCGCGCATGGTGGGTATGGGTCCAGATGAGGATGATCGCGAGCTCGGCGAAGCGGGCGATGACCGTCGCTATGGCGGCGCCGCGCACGCCCATGACGGGCGCGCCGAGCTTTCCGAAGATGAGTATGTAGTTGAAGATGAGGTTGACGAAGACGGCGGCGATGCCCGCGACCATGGGCGGGACCGTGTTCCCCGTCTCCCTGAGCGTCCCCACGTAGACGGCGGAGAGCGTGAACGGGACGAGACCGATTATCATGATGTTCAGATAATCGTGCCCCTCCGTGACGGCGAGCAGGACGCTCTCGGCGTTCTCGTCGTTCATATAGAGCCTGATGAGCTCCTCGCCCTTGAGCGCGAAGCCCGCGACGAAGATGACCGCGAACGCGAGGCAGATCATCAGCTTGAAGCGGAACGTCGCGCGCACCCCGTCGTTATCCCCGCTGCCGTAAAACTGCGCGGTGAAGATGCCGGCTCCCGAGGTCGCGCCGAAGATGCAGATATTGAAGACGAAGATGAGCTGATTTACGATGGAGATCCCGCTCATCGACTCCGTCCCCAGCTGGCCGACCATGATGTTGTCCAGAAGGTTTACGAAGTTCGTGATCCCGTTCTGGACCATAATGGGAACGGCGACCGCCAGCACCATTCCATAGAAGCGGCGGTCGCCTATATATCTTGTTTTAAGTCTTCCCAGAGCGGACATGGCTCAAAGCTTGTCGCCGATGCTCTCGAGCTCGGGGAACTGCAGGTCCTCGACCCTGCCCGCGTCGCAGGCGGCGGCCGCGTCGGGCCTCATCGGAAGGCGCGCGAGGATGGGCAGGCCGTATTTCGCGGCGACCTCCTCGATGCTGCTCTTTCCGAATATCTCATGCTTCTTTCCGCAGTCGGGGCACTCGAACCAGCTCATGTTCTCGACCAGACCGAGAATGGGGACGTTCATCATCTCCGCCATCTTGACGGCCTTGCCGACTATCATGCCGACGAGCTGCTGCGGGCTGGTGACGACGATGATGCCGTCGACGGGGATGGACTGGAAGACGGTCAGCGGCACGTCGCCCGTTCCCGGCGGCATGTCGATGAACATATAGTCCACGTCGCCCCAGTACACGTCAGTCCAGAACTGCTTGACGGTGTTGCCGATGATGATGCCGCGCCAGACGACGGGATCGTCCTCCTCATCGAGGAAGAGGTTTATCGAGGTCAGCTTGACCCCTGTCTTCGTCTCGGCGGGAATGATGCCGAATTCGCAGGCGGCGGCCCGCTCGGAAACGCCGAAGCACTTGGGGATGCTGGGGCCGGTCATGTCCGCGTCGAGCACGGCGGTCTTGAAGCCGCGGCGGTTCATGGCGACGGCGAGCATGGAGGTCACGGTGGACTTGCCGACGCCGCCCTTGCCGGAGACGACGGCTATCGTGTGCTTGACAGTGCTGTACTTGTTGAGCTCGGCATGCAGGTCCTGAGCCGACCCGCAGCTTCCGCCGCAGGAGCTGCAGTCACCCGTGCAGGCGCCCTGCTCGGGCTCGCCGACGTGGTCGCACTCGGTATGGCACTCCTGGCAGTTGCCGGAGCAGGTCTTTTCATTCTCGTTCATGGTCATTTCCTCGCTTTATATTGATTGGTGAACTTACAGCAGATGGGCGCGCAGCTCCTCGCCGGAAAGCGGCGAGAGATAGGCCGGCGGGATATCGAGCATCGTATGGCAGCCGGCTCGGCCCTCGCGGGCAAATCTCGCGGCGGCCCTCGCGCACGCGGCGAGCACGCCCGCCGTGAACTCCGGGTTGGAGTCGAGCTTGAGGCTGTATTCGATGACGGTGCCGCTGCCGCCGGCGGTGCGGCCGCTCCTTATGACCATGCCGCCGTGGGGGATGCCCTTGTGGTCGCGGTCGAGCTCTTCCTGCGTGATGAAATTGACGGTCGTATCGTACTCGTCAAAATAGTTCTTCATCGTCTTTATCTCGCGCTCGATGCGGGCCCTGTCGGCCCCCTCGGCGGCGACGACGAAGCATTCGCGCGTGTGCTTCTGGCGGGCGGTCAGCTCCGGGGCCTCGCCGCGCCTGACCGCGTCGACGGCGGCCTGCACGGGGACGGTATACTGCCGCGCGTCGAGCACGCCGTCTATGCGGCGTATGGCGTCCGAGTGGCCCTGGGAAACTCCCCTGCCCCAGAAGGTGTAGTCGGCTCCGTCGGGCAATATGGCGCCCGCGTAGACCCTGTTGAGGGAGAACATGCCCGGATCCCAGCCGCACGAGATGAGCGCCGTCTTCCCGGCGGCGCGGGCGGCCGCGTCGACCGCGGCGAAGTGCTGCGGGATGTTGGCATGGGTATCGAAGCTGTCGACGACGTTGAAGTGCGCCGCGAGCATCGGGGTCTGCCTGGGCAGGTCGAAGGCGCTGCCGCCGCAGATGACGAGGACGTCGAGCTTATCCTTCCAGCTCTCGACCTCGGCGGAGGCTATGACGGGAACGTCCGTCTCCGTTTTGAGCGAGGCGGGGTCGCGCCGCGTGAAGACGGCGCAGAGGTCCATGTCGGGCGCGGCGGAAACTGCGAGCTCCACTCCGCGGCCGAGGTTGCCGTATCCGTAGATGCCGACTCGGGTCGCCATGGTGATCCCTCCGTTTTTTATTATTTAATGTCAGTTCTGACCGGGTATCTCAGTTTCGGACGGAGGCGTCGCGCCGGTCTCCCCGTCTGGAGGCTCGGGAGCTCCCTCCGGAGGCTGGCCGGGCTGGCCGCCGTTCTGACCGCCCCAGTCGGGTCTGCCGCCGTTCTGGCCCTGCATACCGCCCTCGGGACGCTCGGGGCGCTCGCCGTCCCCGAAGCCCTCGGGAGGCTCGCCGGGGAACTGCCCGCCGCCGAAGCCGCCCTGCATACCGCCAAAGCCGCCGGCGTCGCCGTACTGCAGCTCGCCGTCAATATACACGACGCGGCTGCTGCCGCCCATGTTCGAGCCCACGGCGACGACGTTGCCGCCGTTGACGATCGTACCGCTCTCGCTGTCGAGCCCGTTGTCCGCGCCGGGATTGGCGACGGCGAGGAGCGTGCCGCCGTTTATGACTATATAGCCGTTGGAATCGATGGCATCGCCCTCGGTCCCGAGGCCGCCGAAGATGTTCATCTCGCCGCCGTTGAGCGTAAATACGGAGACGTAGTCCTCGTTGACGTTCAGGCCGTCGTCGTCGGCGTAGATATTGATCCTGCCGCCGTTCACGGTCAGATGCAGCTCGGTATCGAGCCCCTCATAGGAGGAGTATATATTCAGCACGCCGTCCGTGCCGTCTATCTCCATGCTGACGCAGGAATAAAAGGCCGCGTCGTACTTATGGGATTTCTTCTGGGTGACGCCGTCGTCCTTATACTTGGTCTTGAGGATGCGGAAGACGTTGGAGCCGGAGAAGGTGTTCTCGCTGCCGTCGGCGATGATGACGCGCGCGCCGGCCGCGGAGGTATCGACGTCGCTCTCGCCGGTCACTTCGTCGCTCGAGCACTCATAGGCGCTGTATACGATGAAGGCCGGGGCGACGGTGCAGGTCACGTCGGCGCCGTTGAGGATGATGGTCACGGACTCCTCGTCGCCGACGTCGACGGCGATCTGGCCGTTCCACTCGCCCTCGAGGACGTAGGTCCCGCCGGCGTTTATATGCAGGACGGGGTTGGCGTAGGCCTCGGCCTCGGAATGCATCATCTGCGCCGGGAGGTCGCTGCCCAGTACGGGGAGCGTCCCGAAGAGCCAGTCCTCATAGCCCTCGGCGGAGAAGGAATAAGTCCATTCCGTCTCGCCGTCATAGGTCTGCTTCGTAAAGCCGCTCTCGTCGAGTTCGGGGAAATAGACGATGTCGTGCGCGATATAGATCGTCTCTCCCTCGGCGGGAGCAGTCCCGGTATAGTACTCGGCGGGGCTGTCCTTGACGTCGTCGTGCGCCTCGGTCGGGTCGGCGTGCCAGGTATAGTCGTATTCCGCGATCGCCGCTCCGTCGACCGCCGCGGCCGAGCCGGAGAGGGTTATGACCGCCGCGTCCTCAAAGGAGGAGGAGTCGACCGTCTGCGAGGCGGCGGGAAGGGCCGTCTGCTCTGTCTGGGTCCCCTGCTGCGCTTGCGTCTGCACAGTGGTCTGATCTGGGGTCTGCGCGACCTTCGCCGAGCATCCGGAAAGGAGCAGCAGCGCCGCGCAGAGAGCGAATATGCCGATATTTCTGAGTATCTTCATCGTGGATACCTCCCTTTTGGATTTGGGAGCATTATCCTCCGCAATTGTGGCCGACGCTTGAAGCCTTTTTGAAAAAAGGATGGCCCGGATTTGAACTTTTTTCCCTTGGGAAGCCATTTTGCTCTGCAATAAAGATAATTATACCATTCCGAGCGCCGCATTTCAATAATAATAAATACCCGCGCGCGCCCGCGAAAAAAAGCGCGCGGGCTTATTTCTGTGCTATAATGGCCGCATAAACCCGGAAAAGGAAGAAGGAGCCATGGAAACGGTCGGGATATACGTCTTTTCGGGGACGGGGAATACGCTCAGATGCGCCGAGGCACTGCGGGACGCTCTCGCGGAGCTCGGCCGCGGCGCAGCGCTGCGCATGATAAGGGACGGCTCGGAGAAGGCCTCCGAGGGCGACCTCGTCGTCTGCTACCCCGTCTACGGCTTCAACGCGCCGACTCCCGTGCTGAGATTCTGCCGCGGTCTCGAAGGGACGGAGGGCGGGCGCGTCTGGTTTATGAAGACCTCGGGCGAGCCGCTGAGGCTCAACGACGCTTCCTCCGCGGAGCTGGCGCGGCCGCTGCGCCGGAAAGGCTATGAGATCGCCGGCGAATTCGGCTACGTCATGCCCTACAATATCCTTTTCCGCCACTCCGACGAGGCCGCGTCCCTCATGTGGGAGACGGCGAAGAGGCGCATCCCCGCCGCGGCGCGGATGATAGCCGCCGGCGAGGGCGCGGCGCCGAGGCCGGGAGCCGGGGCGAAGCTCATGTCCGCCCTCTGCCGCATTGAGCACGGCTTTTACCCGCTCAACGGGCGGCTCTTCCGCGTGGACGCGAAAAAGTGCCTGCGCTGCATGAAGTGCGTCGAGGCCTGCCCCGTCGGGAATATAAAATATAAGGACGGGCGCTTCAGCTTCGGCGGGAAGTGCGCCTGCTGCACGCGCTGCGCCTTTTCCTGCCCCGCCGACGCGATACATATCGGGATCATCGACTTCATGCGCGTCAACGGCCCCTACGACTTCGCCCGCGACCCGGCGAAGGCCGGGCCGATAAGATACTGCCGCAGGGCGTACGAGAGGTATTTTTCCGGGCAATAAACCCAAACGGAGGCGTCCGGCAGGACGCCTCCGATATTATTATGGCTCAGTACGTCAGTTTTATCAGCGACATGAACGCCGTCAGCACGGCGAGGAAGCCGAAGTTGAACGCCGAGAACTTCGCGACGTAGGCAAGCGTCTTCCCGGGCTCGTTTCTGCAGTATTCCCGGAAGGTGATCAGGCTCGCGAGGGAGGCGATGAGCGTCCCCGCGCCGCCGATGTTCACTCCGACGAGCAGCTCGCGCCAGTTGTCCGTGAACTGCGAGAGCAGTATCGCGCTGGGGACGTTGCTGATGCACTGGCAGCTCAGCACGCTGAATACGAGCGTGTTTTTCCCCAGAAGGCCGGAGAAGAACTCCCGGACGGCCCCGATGCGGCCCATGTTTCCCGCGAAGACGAAGAAGAAGACGAACGTCAGCAGCAGCGGATAATCCACGGCGGCGAGCGCCTTCCTGTCGGCAAATATCAGCACGGCGGGAATGACGGCGAGCCCTATCCAGTAGGGTATGCCGCGGAAGACTATCGCTATGGCGAGCGCGAAGAGTGCAAGATAGAGCGCGGCGCGCTTTTTATCGACCTTCAGCTCCTCCTCGGGCAGGGAGAGCGGCTCGGGCTTGACGAAGACGACGCAGCAGAGCGTTATGAGCGCGACGCTGAGGGCGAACGGCGGGGCCATGACGCGCAGAAACTCCCCGTTGGGGATGTCGAACGCGGAATAGAGATAGAGGTTCTGGGGATTGCCGAAGGGCGTCAGCATGCCGCCGAGGTTGGCGGCTATGTTCTGCATTATAAAGGTGAAGGCCATGTACTTGCGCTTGCCCGTCGAGCTCAGGACGATATAGCCCAGCGGCAGGAAGGTCAGAAGCGCCATATCGTTGGCGATGAGCATGGAGCCTATAAAAGTTATATACACAAGGCCGAGGACGCTCATGCGCGCATTCTTGAAGACGCGGACGACACGGCGGGCCAGAGCGTAGAAGAAATGGATATCGCGCAGCGCGCAGACGACGGCGAGCACGCAGAAAAGGCAGGTCAGCGTCTTGAAGTCGAAGTAGCCGAGGTATGCCTTGTCGACGGGGACTATGACGGTCGTCACGGCGGCGGCGAAAAACGCTATGACCATGACGGCGTTCTTTTTCAGAAAGCCGCGCAGACGGGGCAGCCCGCGCCTTATGGGCGAGGGAGCGCGGCCGAGGCGCCCGTAAAGTCTTTTTGCTTCGTTCATCCGAAAAATACCCTTAAAAACAGACTACGGAGAAATTTCCGCAACGGCTCTACTATAGGCGTTTTTTCGGCGTTGTCAATAAGTTTTTTCAAGCTTTGAAAAAGTGCACAAAAACGGCGGGGAGAAGATCTCCCCGCCGATATATATTGCCGTTTATATACTCTCTCAGGGGAGCTTTATCTTCCCCTTCAGCCTGCCGCCGACGAGAATGGCGAGCCAGAGCTTGGCGAGGTCCGGCAGGATATAGGGCAGCACGCATATGCCGAGCACGGCGCCCACTCCGTATCCCGCTCCGGCGCGGTTGGCCACGACGAGGAACCACAGCGTCCCCACGGCGTAGCAGAGGACGAGCCCGCCCGCGAGGACCGCGGCGCGGAGCCACCTGTTTTTTTCGGCGAGGGTCTCGAGGACCATATACAGGACCCCAGCGAAGACGAAGCCGACTATGTACCCGCCCGTCGGGCCGAGTATATGCCCTATCCCGCCCTTGAAGCCGGAAAAGACTGGCAGCCCGACGATGCCCATGAAGACGTAGAGGCCTATCGCCGCCGTCCCGTACTTGCCGCCGAGCAGGATCAGGACGCAGAAGACGGCAAAGGTCTGCATCGTGAAGGGCACGGCGAACGGGACCGTCAGCCACGAACATATTATAATAAGCACCGCGCCGAGCGCGACGGCTGTCATTTTACGGACGGGCATTTCTTCCTCCGCGCGCCGCGAAAGTCTTCCGAAAAGGGCGGCGCGCTTTATTTCGATAAATTTGTAAAAAAATAGTTGACAAGAGAAAAAGCCGGTGCTATACTGCACAACAAGAAAAAATATAACACAAATCGCGGCGTTTGCAAGCCATTTCGCCGCGGATCCGGAGAAGGACAATGAAGACCTTGAAGACCGCCGCAAATCGCTACTGGTTCTGGTTTTACTTTACTATGTAGGTAGTAAGGTCGATTTGTTGCGCGGTTTTATGAGAGCATAAATCCAATGCGGTGCAGATCGATCTGCACCGCATAGTTTTTTTATTACGAAAGAAGAAAGGTAACTAAAGGCATGAATCCGACTTCCATCATTTCGGGCATCCTGATCATCGTATTCTTCGCTGTCATGATGATCATCGGCGTACGCTCGAGAAAACACGCATCCGACGTAAACGGCTTCGTTCTCGGCTCCAGAAGCGTTGGCCCCTGGCTCAGCGCCTTCGCCTACGGCACCTCCTATTTCTCCGCCGTCATCTTCATCGGGTACGCCGGCCAGTTCGGCTGGAAGTTCGGTCTGTCCACGACCTGGATCGGTCTCGGCAACGCCGTGATCGGCTCGCTGCTCGCCTGGGTCATCCTGGGCCGCCGCACGAGGCTTCTCACCCAGAAGCTGGACTCGAAGACCATGCCGGACTATTTCGGCACGCGCTTCGACTCGAACGCGCTCCGCATCGTATCCTCGCTGATCGTGTTCATCTTCCTCGTACCGTATACCGCCTCCCTGTACAACGGTCTGTCCCGGCTGTTTGAATCCGCGTTCGGGATCGACTATATCTGGTGCGTCGTGATCATGTCCGTCCTGACCGGCATCTACGTGATCGCCGGCGGCTACATGGCGACCGCGATCAACGACTTTATTCAGGGCATCATCATGCTCTTCGGCATCTCGGCCGTCGTGGT
>JAEFAK010000048.1 GCA_016287555.1 Oscillospiraceae bacterium | reverse complement strand
TCCTTGAGGGCATGCTCATCGGCGCCTACGCCGTCGGCGCAGGCGAGGCGATAATCTACGTGCGCGCGGAGTACCCGCTGGCCATAGTCCGCCTGACGGAGGCCATAAAGCAGGCCCGCGAGCGCGGCTATATAGGCAAAAACATCCTCGGGTCGGACTTCTCCTGCGAATTCCGCATCAAGGCGGGCGCGGGAGCCTTCGTCTGCGGCGAGGAGACGGCGCTCATCGAGTCGCTCGAGGGCAGCCGCGGCATGCCGAGGCTCAAACCGCCCTTCCCGGCCGAGGCCGGCTACTGGCACAAGCCCAGCAACATCAACAATGTCGAGACCTACGCCAACGTGACATGGATAATAAAGCGCGGAGGCGAGGCCTTCGCCGCCATGGGCACGGAGGGCAGCAAGGGCACCAAGGTCTTCGCCGTCACGGGCAAGATAAAGCGCGGCGGCCTCGTCGAGATCCCCATGGGCATGACGCTGCGCGACGTCATCTTCGGCATAGCCGGAGGCGGACGCGACGGCAAGAAGATAAAGGCCGTCCAGCTCGGCGGGCCGAGCGGCGGCTGCATCCCGGAGAGCCTTTTCGACACCGTCATCGACTATAAGGCCCTGAGCGCGACGGGCGCGATAATGGGCTCCGGCGGCATGGTCGTGCTCGACGAGACGACCTGCATGGTCGGCATAGCCAAGTTCTTCCTCGATTTCACGACGCGCGAGAGCTGCGGCAAGTGCGTCCACTGCCGCATCGGCACCAAGCGCCTGAACGAGCTGCTCATCCGCATCATAAACGGCGAGGGCAAGGAGGGCGACGTCGAGCTTCTCGAGGAGCTCTGCTCCGCCGTCAAGGACGGCGCGCTCTGCGGCCTCGGCCAGACGGCGCCGAACCCCGTCCTCACGACGATACGCTACTTCCGCGACGAGTACGACGCCCACATACGCGACAAGAAGTGCCCCGCGCACGAATGCCGCGCGCTGCTGACGTTCTCCATAGACCCCGAAAAGTGCGTCGGCTGCTCCTCCTGCAGCCGCAAGTGCCCCGCCGGCGCGATATCCGGCGAGCTCAAGAAGACCTTCTCGATAGATCCCTCGCTCTGCATAAAATGCGGCTCCTGCCGCTCGGCGTGCAAGTTCGGCGCCGTCAGGGCGGAATAGGAGGCGGAAGATATGATAAAGCTTACGATAAACGGCGTCCCCTGCACGGGGGAACAGGGCGAGACGATACTTGAGATCGCCCGCCGCCACGGCATAGAGATACCGACCCTCTGCCACGACGACAGGACCGCGCACTACGGTGCCTGCGGCGTCTGCGTCGTCGAGGCCGAGCACACCCCGAAGCTCCTGCGCGCCTGCTCGACGGTCGCGGGAGACGGCTGGGTCGTCCACGTCGACGGTCCGCGCGCGAAGCAGGCCCGCAAGATAGCGCTGGAGCTGCTCATGAGCGACCACGACGGCGACTGCCTCGGCCCCTGCCGCCTCGCCTGCCCCGCGGGCACCGACTGCCAGGCCTACGTCAAGCAGGTCGCCCTCGGCGATACGCGCGAGGCCGTCCGCATAGTCAAGGAGCATCTGCCCCTGCCCGCCAGCATAGGCCACGTCTGCCCGCATCCCTGCGAGAAGGACTGCCGCCGCAACCTCGTCGAGGAGCCCATCTCCATAGCCAACATCAAGCGCTTCATGGCCATGGACATGCTGGACAAGGCGGATAAGTGGAAGCCCGAAAAGGCCGCTCCGACGGGCAAAAAGGTCGGCGTAATTGGCGGAGGCCCCGGCGGCCTCACCGCTGCCTACTACCTCGCGCTGAAGGGCCACGACGTCACCGTCACGGACTTCATGCCCAAAATGGGCGGCATGCTGCGCTACGGCATCCCCGAATACAGGCTGCCGAAGGCCGTGCTCGACGCGGAGATCGCCGAGATCGCCGAGGCGGGCGTGAAGTACGAAAACAACGTGACCGTCGGCTCGGGCGTATCCTTTGAGGAATACAGATCGCGCTTCGACGCCGTCGTCCTCGCGATAGGCGCATGGAAGAGCACGCCGCTCGGCTGCCCGGGCGAGGAGCTCGAGGGCGTCTACGGCGGCATCGACTTCCTGCGCAGCGTCGCGCTCTTCGCGCCGAAGGATATCGGAAAGCGCGTCGCCGTCGTCGGCGGCGGCAACACCGCCATGGACGCCTGCAGGACGGCCGTCCGCCTCGGAGCGGAAAAAGTGTATATAATCTACCGCCGCACCCGCGGCGAGATGCCCGCCAACGCCGACGAGATCGAGGAGGCCATGGAGGAGGGCGTCGAATTCAAGTTCCTGACCAATCCCGCCGAGCTGATCGGCGAAAAAGGCCGCGTCAAGGCCGTCAAGCTTCAGGTCATGGAGCTCGGCGAGCCCGACGCGAGCGGAAGGCGCAGCCCCGTCCCCGTCGAGGGCAAATTCGAGGCGCTGGACGTCGACTCCGTCATCGCCGCCATCGGCCAGAGGGTCGATCCCGCGGGCTTCGAGGCCGTCGGGCTCAATAAGCGCGGCATAATCGCCGCCGACGAGGCGACCTTCATGACCGACGTCGAGGGCGTCTTCGCCGTCGGCGACGCGACCAACAAGGGCGCGGACATCGCCATCGCGGCCATAGGCGAGGGCGGCAAGGCCGCCGACGTCGTCGACAGCTGGCTGCGCGGCGACATGAAGCCCTACAGAAAGCCCTTCGTCAGCCGCCGCACCGTCACCGCCGCGGACTACGCCGACAGGGAAAGGCTCGCGCGCGTCAAGGCCTCCAACAGGCCCGCCGCCGAGAGAAAGGGCGACTTCCTGCCCGTCACGAACGGCTTCGACCGCGAGCAGGCCATGCGCGAGGCCAAGCGCTGCCTCGAATGCGGCTGCCACGACTACGGGGAATGCTCGCTCATCAAGCACGCCGACGCCGCGCGCGTCGAGCCGGACCGCTTCGCGGGCGAAAAGCGCCGCCGCGGCAGCGAGACGCGCCTCGCCGTCATCGAGCGCGACGAGGGCAAGTGCGTCCTCTGCTACCTCTGCGTGCGCGTCTGCGACGAGGTCGCGGGCGAGGGGCTGCTCGGCATGGTCGGCCGCGGCTTCAAGACGGTCATAAAGCCGGAGTTCCGCGGCACGGACCGCGTCAAGGTCTGCGCGACGTGCAAAAAGTGCGCCGAGGCCTGCCCGACCGGCGCGCTGAAGATCATCTGAACGATACCGCTTCTGCGGAAAAACGTTCGCCGGGGGCGCCAAGCGGCGTCCCCGGCGTTCTTCTTGCGCGGCGCGGGCGTTTATGCTATATTGTCCGTGTCAGATCTCGACAAATTTCGACAGAAAAGGGGTCTATCCATGAAAGCCTGGAAGATAATCTCCGGCATCCTCTCGATCCTGCTCTCCTTCGTCATCGCGATCATCTCGTTCCTGCACTTTTTCGCGGCGACGGTGAGTTCGAGTTTCCCCATGGGCCTCATCGGCGTGCTTGCGGCGTTCCTGCTGTTTCTCGCCGGGCTCATCTCGCTGTGCACCTGCTCGGGTTACCTCGGCGGCAATATAGCGACGCTGATATTCTTTCTCCTGACCATAGCCGCGAGCTTTTTCCGCATATACTCCTATCCTTATCTGCTCATCAGCGGCATCTGGAGCATCCTCTGCGCGATAGTGATATTCATTCTCTGCTTCTTCTCGAAGAAGAAGTACCCCGTCGATCCGGCGCGCATGGCGCCGCAGTACGGCGGGCAGTACTACGCCCCGCAGGGTCAGCCGTATCAGGCCCCGCAGTATCAGCAGCCCCCGCAGGGCGGGCAGTATTACGCTCCCCCTCAGGCCCCGCAGTATCAGCAGCAGCCCCCGCAGGGCGGACAGGGCCGGTAATCGGGCATGAAGGTCTGGAAGATAGTCTCCGGGATAATATCCGTTCTCGGAGGCGTGCTGCTCGGCCTGCTGACGGTTTTCCTCGCGTTCGTGACGCTCATTTTCCCCGGCGACGTCATCGACCTGATGGGCCTGCTCATCGCGCTGCTCATCTTCGCGGGCGGCGTCGTCTCCGTCGTGACCTGCCGCGCGCGGCACAAGAGCAACATCGCCCTCATCGCGATCTTCGCCGTCGCCGCCGCGCTCTGCATATGGCGGCTCGACCCGTATTTTTACCTGCTCTATCCGGCGGTCTGGTGCGCGGCCTGCGCCATAGTCGCCATAGTCTTCACCTGCCTGCCCGACAAAGAGCCGCCGCGCCGCGTCGTCCACGGCAATCGCTACATCGTCGCGCAGTATGATCCCAACGCGCACTACGCCTCCCACAGGATAGGCGCGCCGCCCGTCGCCCCGCCGCAGGAAGCTCCGAAAGAGCCGCCCGCCCCGCAGTACCCGCAGCCCCCGCAGAACGGGCAATGACCGCGCGCGATGCGCCTCTCATATCGGCCAGAAATGACAGCTGTTCCACAGCTGTCATTTTTTCTTTCCGACAGTTGACCTCCCCTACGCGGAAATGGTATAATTATCCTGTCGCAAAATGAAGACCTGCGGCGATCGGGACCCTGCGCTTACTCTGCGGCTCCGGCCGCGTCATTTGCTTACGGGAGGAAATCATATGAAAAAGATACTTTCTCTGTTTCTCGCGCTCGCGCTCATATTCTGCCTCGTTCCCGCGGCGTTCGCGGCCGACGCTGATGCTCTCGCGGCGGCGGACACACTGCACGCGCTCGGCCTTTTCAACGGCATAGGCGACGGGCCCGACGGAAAGCCCATTTACGATCTCGACCGCGCGCCCACGCGCAGCGAGGCCGTGGCCATGCTCGTCCGCCTGCTAGGCAAGGACGCCGAGGCCAAGGCCGGAACGTGGGAGACCCCCTTTACCGACGTCGAGGGCTGGCCCGTGCCCTACGTCGGCTACGCCTACGCCAACGGCCTGACCAAGGGCACGAGCGCGACCACCTTCGGCGGCGACGAGCTCGTCTCCGCGACGCAGTACCTCACCTTCGTCCTGCGCGCGCTCGGCTACGACAGCAGCAGCGACTTCGCATGGAACGAGGCGTGGAAGCTCTCCGACGAGATAGGCCTGACCCACGGCGAATACAGCGAAGAAAACAACTATGACTTCCTCCGCGCCGACGTCGCGGAGGTCAGCGCGGGCGCGCTGCCGGTCAGCATGAACGGGACCGAGACTACGCTCGCCGAGGCGCTCATCGAGGAGGGCGTCTTCACCGAGGAGCAGTATCTTGAGGCCACCGGCGACGAGCCCGGCGGCGATATTCAGGAGCAAGAACAGAAAACCGACCGGATCCTTGAGGGGCTAAAACGTGTGCCTCTCCCTGACACGTCCTCCTTTGTCTCGGTAGAACTGACGAGGGTCGCTTCCTCCTCGCACAAGATATATATCCCGACCCTGCTTGAGCTCTTCCCGACGGCGGTCTCTATAGCGCACGGCTACGGCAGCAGCTATTTCAAGAACTTTCTTCCGGCCGACTTGAAGTATCTCAATCCGGCGTTCGCGCTGTACAGCGCGGTATATAATCTTCATTTCGAAACCGGTTACGGTTACGAGAACAGATTGATCAACAGCCTGAGTTTGTCTGACCCGAGCTTTACTTTCCAGACAGACAGCTGGGTAAATACTTACTATTATATTTTTGACGCGGAAGGAAACGCATTGGGCTTTTTCCGCGGGCAGGACGTCGACGAATCCGACTGCATCCCCGTTTACAGGTATGAGGTCGGCTGCAGTGAAATATTGCAGGAAATATCGGAGACGATAAGCCGCGCCGTCTCCGAATGCAGCAAGAACACCGCGCATGCTGAGCTGATAGACTCTATTGTTGACCCTAACGGGAACGTCAGCAAGAAATACGCCGTGTACCTGAACGGCGAACCGCTCAGCAGTCTGAATGAAAAATACCAACTGAAGGGCGTCTGGACGACCCAAGACTCTGCGAAACGATTTGGCAGTTCAGCGGAATCCTGGAGTAAGTATGTGAAGTCTCTGTTCTTCCACGTCCTTTGGACACAAAATACGTTTGACGAGCGGTGGGTCGCAACGGAGATATCCACCGGTTTCGCTGATCCGGAAGACGCCGTCTACATTCGAATGCTTATCGACTCCGACGAGAACATCGTTGCATTTTGCGTGATCAACTATGAACCGGCTTACCAAGTGAGTTAAACGCCCTCTCCTTTTTGCCTCCGTATGACCGAATAACAGCGCGATTCTCGTTTTCCTGCCCAAACCCATTCGCAAACCCGCGAAGCGTTTGCGCATTGGAGAGGAGGCCGCGCAGGTGCGGAGCAGGGGCGACGGGAGGGGCAAGCCCCTCCCCTACATGCGCGCCGCGCTGACTTCACATAAAAAACGCCTTCCGGAACTTCCGGAAGGCGTTTTTCATTATCTTTCGCTCACTTGAGCTGGGTGACCTCGCCGGTCTCCTTGTTGCGCCAGCGGGGACGCAGCGGCATCGGGTAATTGAAGCGGATGGCGCCCTTGTTTCTGCACTCGGTGACGCACACGCCGCAGAGCCAGCACTCCTCGGGGTGCAGGACGATGGGCGGCGCGCCCTTCTTCGGGTTGGGGATGAAAACGTCCAGCGGGCAGATCTCGACGCAGCGGTTGCAGCCGACGCAGATATCCGCGTTGAACCGCACGGGCGTATTCGGCGTCTGCACGTTGGGGACGGCGTAGATCTTTCTATCCGACACGGTCTTTTCCTCCCTTTCTCAGTTTTCCGGCGTCCAGACGCCGGTATAGTCCTTATTGTGAGCCTCGTACTGCTCCTTCATGTTGCCCCAGAAGCGCTCGGGCAGCTCGCCGATGACGACCTTCCCGTCGGCCTGCTTGAGGGTTATGTACTTGTTCCACTCGGGCGGGTCCATGGCGGGGTAGTCGATGCGGACGTGGCCGAGGCGCGCGCTGGAGGCCTTCCTCTCGCGCGCGGCGATGAGGATCATGCGGGCCTGATCGAGCATGTTGAGGTCCTCGAGCGAGCGCATGAGCTTGTGCGGGTCGAGCGCGTAGAGCGACTCGTTCGCGTCCTCGCATATCCTGTCGAGCTCCTCGAGGCCGAGCTTGAGCAGCTCCTCGGTCTTGAACTCGCTGTCGAAATACTGCATGACGCGGGTCAGGGCGCTGTGCAGCTCCTTCCACTCGATGCCGGAGGTGCGCGTCGTCGGGGCGAGGACGCGGGCCTTCTCCTTATCGACCTGCTCGCGGCAGAGCTCGACGTCGGGCGCGGCCTTGACGTAGGCGGCGGCCTTGCGGCCGGCGTAGCGGCCCGTCGCGGCGCAGAAGGAGTGGTCCTCCGGGCAGTAGAGCGTCGTCCCGGCGGCGTAGAGGCCGTCGACGGTCGTCTTGAGGTCCCAGTCGGTCAGGATGCCGCCGCCGTTGTTGGCGTTGCGCCACTGCGGGGAGACCTGCCCCTCGAGGAACTTATAGGACATGATCTGGTCGCGGGCGCCGTCGAAGCCGCCCTCCTCCATGCTCTCGACCATGACCTTCGTCGTGGACTCCTCCGTCAGCATGAGCTTCCAGGTCGCGCGGCGGTCCGTCTCCTTCATGGCGGGGAAATCGCCGTAGAACGGGAGCGCGTACTTGCCGGAGAGGATGCCCTTGTGTATCTCCTCGTTGAGCGCGGGCGGGACGATCTGCGTGCCGGCGTCTATCCAGCCCTGCGTCCCGTAGGGCAGCTTCTGCCCGTTCGCGTCGACGATGGCGACGTTTTCATAGCTCGCGTCGCCCGCGCCGGTATACCATCTGTGCTTGATGCCGGTTCCGGTCGTTATGGAGCCCGCCTTTTCCATGCAGGTCAGCTCCGCGCCGGCGCGCCAGGCCATGGCCATGCCGTCGCCGCTGGTGGTGCGGGCGTGCATGGTCGAATAGGCGCCGTGCTCCATGCTCATCAGCCAGAGGGAGCCCGCGCTCGCGGTCGTGATGATGACGGCCTTGGCGCGGAAGATGAGGAACTCGCCCGTGCGGGCGTTTATCCCCGTCGCGCCGACGACGCGCGCGCCCTGCTTTCCGCCCTCGTTGAGGACGCTCGTGCCCATGACGCGGTCGAATATCTGCACTCCCAGCCTCTGGCACTCCTTCTTGAGCGCGGGCTTGAAGGTGCTGCCCCAGACGCGGATGACGACGTTGTTGCGCTTTTCGGGGGGATTGTACTCCGGCGTCCCGAAATCGGGATCGAGGACGCTGTTGTGCCAGCGGCCGTAGCGCGGGCTTATCATGAGCTTGGTCGCCTCGTCGCGCCCTTCCGCGCCGACGAAGTCGTCGCCCGTATCGCGTATCTTGCCGCCCATCTGCTCCATCTCGAGCAGGGTGTCGTAGTTCTCGCGGCACTGGATCTGCATGCCTATGGCGTTGCAGTAGGGCTTGTCGGCCATGTGCTCGGCCCACTCGTCGGGATCGACGCGCGAGAGCGGATTGCACGGGGCGTTGCACCAGTGGTCGCAGCCCGGGCCGCCGGAGCCGCTGCGCTCGGTATTGCCCTTTTCAAGCAGCGCGACCCGGACGCCCTGCCGCGCGGCGCTTATGGCCGCCCAGCAGCCGGCTATGCCGCCGCCGATGACGAGCACGTCGGTATCGATCTGCCGCTCCTCGCCGAACTTGACGGGGTACGGCCATTCCGGCGGCCTGCCCTCGTCGATGATAAACTCATTCCATGTTCCCATTCCTCGACCTCCTTTATTCTTTGCGGGCCGCCTCGCGGCGGCGTTTTTCTGCTTCGATTATACTCGCCCCCCGTGCAAAAGTAAAGCCGCGCGGCGGCGATTGACAAGGCTCAGGCGGCTGAATTATAATAGCGGTATATTTTCCCGGAGGTGATATCATGCGTCAGGTCGGAAGCATAGACGTGGTCAGGTGCATGCTGTGCCGCACGTGCGTCGCCCTCTGCCCGGGCGAGGCGATAGAATTCGACAAGGTCGGTTACTGCTACAAGGTCAACGAGGAAAAGTGCGTCGGCTGCGGCAAGTGCGTCAAGTTCTGCCCCTACGGCGCGACGTCCATGGAGCAGAGAGAGGATAAGTGAGCGGGTCTCCCCGGCCGCGAAGGCCGGGCGGGGCATATCGCAGGCTGGCCGGCGCGGCGGCCGGGCGAAAGAAAGGACGTGTAACTTAAAATGGCGTTAAAGGACGAATGGAAGGAGACCGGGAAGGGTCTCGGCAGCGCGTTCAAGGGTCTCGCGAAGAACGTCGGGCGCAGCGTCAAGACCGGGCTCGACATCGACAACGACGACGAGTCCAACGTCTTCAGCGACGGAAGCTGGCGAAAGACGGGCAGGGAGCTCGGCGGCGCCTTCAAGGGTCTGGCAAAGAGCATCGTCGACTCCGCCGAGGAGGGCATCGACAAGCTCGACGGCGACGACAAGAAGGAAGAGAAGTAACCGCAGGCGCTATAAGACCGGAAGGGCCGCACTCCGTGCGGCCTTTCTCTTTACAATTGTTGGATTTCGGCGTATACTCACGTCGGAGAAAATGCGGCAAAGACCGGACGGGGCGGCGAGCGCCCCGCTCCCTGCGAGCATCCCGCAGCCCTGCCGCGAGGAGAGATATTATGACCAAGCTCAAGCAGATATTCCGCCCGGGGACGAGCTACCGGGCGTTTCTTCTTTCCGTGCTGATGATGGGCCTCGCGCTGGGGCTTTACAAGGGCGTGCTCGACAACTACCTCGCGGAGATCGTCTCGATGGGCGAGTTCGAGCGCGGCGTATCGGAGTTTTTCCGCGAGCTGCCCGGCCTCGTGCTGGTCTTCCTGCTGGCGGCGCTCTATCTGCTGAGCGCGGAGTCGATCTATAAGATAGGCTCGGCCGTCCTCCTCGTCGGCATGGCGATGCACGCCGCCGTCCCGCCGGGGCGCGCGCTCATAACCCTCGCCATCTGCGTCTACTCGCTCGGCGAGCACATCCAGCTCGGCCTGAAGAGCACGCTCTCGCTGAGCTACTCGACGGAGGGGCGCGGGGGCGAGGCGCTCGGCGTGCAGAGCTCGTCCGGCCAGATAGGGACGCTCATCGGCTACGTCGTCATAATCGTCCTCTTCATGTTCGCCCCGCAGACGCAGACGACGTACAGATACGTCTTCCTCGCCGCGACGGGCGTCACGGCGATAGGCGCGGTCATATCCCTGCGCATAAAGGGTCGCAGCAGCACCGACAGCGCGCACAGGCGCTTCTATTTCCACAAAAAATACACGAAGTACTACTTCCTCGAGGTCTTCTACGGCGCGCGCAAGCAGGTCTTTCTGACCTTCGGGCCCTACGTCCTCATCCTCTTTTACGGCGCCGGGCCGGGGACGATAAGCCTCCTCTTCGCCGTATCGGCGGTCTGCGGCTTCATCGCCTCGCCCATAGTCGGGCGCATCATCGACAGGCTCGGCTACAAGGTCGTCATGGTCGCGGACACGCTCATCCTCGTCGTCGTCTGCTTCTTCTACGGCTTCGCGCACCATCTCTTCCCGAAAAACATCGCGTTCCTCGTCTGCTGCGTCAACTACGTGCTCGATTCGATAATCTCGCTGGCCTCGATGGCCTCGAACGTCTATGTGCAGGACCTCGCCGACTCCAACGAGGAGCTGCAGGCGACGATCTCGACGGGCATCAGCGTGAACCACCTCATAACGATACTCATCGCGCTCTTCGGCGGCTGGATATGGAAGACGCTCGGCATCGAGACGCTCTTCATCCTCTCGGCCGTCCTCGGCCTGTGCAACAGCGCCTACGCCGCCTCGATAAAGACGAAAAAGAAAGCATAAACAAACTAGAAAACGCCTTCCGGACTTTTCCGGAAGGCGTTTATTGTTTGGGCGCTGCGGCGCACCCGCGGGGAGCCCGTAGGGGAGGGGCTT
>JAEFAK010000047.1 GCA_016287555.1 Oscillospiraceae bacterium | reverse complement strand
CGATCGACGTGATCTGCGCCGGCGATTCCACCGAGCAGGGACCCGCGATATACGCGAGGTTGCCGTCGCCGATCTTGTGGCCGCAGACGTCGATCACCGTGTCGTCCGGGTGGAATTTCCGGTTCGCGCTTTTATAAGGCTCCGTGATACGCGTCACCGAATCGACGATGTCGAGTCCGCTGATCAGGTCCATGTCGATCCGCGACGTGTCGCCGATCAGGCCAAGCACCGTTTCATACTGTCCTTCCGACGTCTGCACGTCGATATTCATCGACCGCAGCCAGTCAACGAGATGCGACAGCTGCTGTTCGTTTGTTCCTTTTTTGACGACGACTACCATAATTCAAAACCTCCAATATGTTTATAAAAAAAGCCCCTGCAGCGGAAGTTCACTGCAGGGGTTTGTGTCTCGATTTCCTGTTTGACAGCGCAACTTACCGGCCCTATTAACTTTTGTTAATAAAGCTAAAGTAATAGTAAGCCCAGGCGCTGCCGTTGCGTTTCATTGTGTTGTCTCCTGTGAATTGTTTTGCACATTGTATCACTTTAAATTCCTAAAGTCAAGACTTTTTCCAAAATTCTTTTACGAGATCGGTTCAAAATCGGCAGCGCCGTGCTTGCAGAGCGGGCAGATGAAGTCGTCTGGCAGTTCGTCGCCCTCATAGACATAGCCGCAGATCTTGCACACGAAGCCTTTCTTGCCTTCGGTCTTCGGCTTCGGTTTCACGTTGTTCTGGTAATAGGTGTAGGTCATCGTCTCTTTGTCGTTGATGACGCGCGCCTCGGTGACGGCGCAGATGAACATCCCGTGCGTGCCGAGATCGACGTACTGCTCGACCTTCAGTGACATGAACGCGTTGATGAACATCGGCAAAAAGGCGAGTCCGTTGTCGGAGCGCAGCGGCGGCCAGCCCTCAAACTTGTCCTTGTTGCGGCCGCTTTGGAACCCGAAGGTCTCGAAGATGCCGAACGGCGCTTCGACCGAAAGACAGTTGACGTTCAGAATCCCGGTCTGCTTGATCACATGGTGGGAATAGTTGTCTTTGTTGATCGTGACGGCAACACGGTTCGGCGTGCTTGTTACCTGAGAAACGGTGTTGACAATCAGCCCGTTGTCTTTTTTGCCGTCGTTGGTCGTGACGACATAGAGGCCGTAGCCGATCTTGAACAGGGCGGCGAGGTCGTTCTTGTTTGCAGTCTCGTCGCGCTGCGCGAGATAGTCCTTGCAAAGCTCGTTCGCGAGATCTTCAATCTGCTGCTTGCTTTCGTCGTTCAGCGCGGAGGTGATCTTGACAGTCGTATCGGTGAAGGTCAGGTTCTTGCAGCCGTCGAGCATCTTGTGCATCGTCTTTGCCGCCATCGGCGCCCAGGAGCCGTTTTCGATGAGCGCGACGGTGCGCTTTTGATAATTCCGTTCGGCAAGCTTCTCAATAAAGCTGCGCATGGCGGGAAAGACCTCGCCGTTGTACGTCGTCGAGGCGAGCACGAGCTTTCCGAAGCGGAAGGCCTCCGCGACGGCGCGGGACTGATCTGCGTCCGTCAGGTCCGTGACGACCGTCTTCGGGCATCCGCGCTCGGCCAGCATGGACGCGAGCAGCTCGACAGCCTTGCGGGTATTGCCGTATACGGAAGTGAACGCTATGGCGACGCCCTCCGATTCCGGGGCGTAGTCCGCCCATGTCGAGTAGGCGTTAAGCCACGGCGACAGGTCGCCCTCGAGGACGGTCCCGTGCAGCGGGCAGATGACGTTTATCTTCGAGCCGGAGAGCTTTTTCAGGACGTTTCTGACCTGCGCGCCGAACTTGCCGACGATGCCGAAATAATACCGCCTCGCCTCGGACATGACGCAGGCATCGCTCTCTCCTTCCCCGGCGCCGAAGCGGCCGAAGGCGTCGGCGGAAAAGAGCGTCCCCGTCGTCTCGTCAAGCGTCATGAGGACCTCCGGCCAGTGCACCATGGGCGCGGCTATGAAGCGCAGGGAATGTTTTCCGAGAGAGAGCGCGTCGCCCTCCTTGACGAGAACGCGGCGCTCGGGCCACTCGCTGCCGTAAAACGCCTGCATCATCGAAAAAGCCTTCGCCGAGGAAACTATGACGGCTTGCGGATATCGCGCCATGAAGTCGGCTATACTGCCGCTGTGATCGGGCTCCATGTGCTGGACTATCAGATAGTCCGGCTTCGCCCCGCCGAGAGCCCGGTCGATGTTCTCCAGCCACGCCCCGGCAAAGCTGCGCTCCACGGAATCCATGACGGCTGTCTTTTCGTCCTTTATCAGATATGAGTTATAAGCCATGCCCTTCGGCGTGAAAAACTGGCCCTCGAAAAGGCGTATGTCAAGATCCTGCACGCCGACGCTGACGATGTTCTGATCCATGCTCCGTTCCTCCCTGCGCTCAAAGTCTGTTTTTGAGGATGTCCGTCCCCGATTCTATCATGCGGAAAGCGAGGTCCCTTACCTCGGTTATCCCGTCATATACGAGGTCCTCGGAGAGGACGCCCGCGGTCAGTCCCTCGGGCTTTTCGCCCACGGCGTCCCATGCCTCCCTGTCCTCATACCAGGCCTCGCTGCCGTAGTAGGCAAAGAGCTCGGACATCTTGTCCCGCAGAGCTTCGAGCCTGTCCAGCTGCTCGCCGAGCTCGCCCATCGCCCGCGAGCACTCATTCATGATATCTTCCATCTCGCCTATTCTTTTCGCATTGAGCGGCATGATGTTCTCCTCCTGTTATTTATCCTTGGGAAGGGTCGGCACGTCGACCTTCTTCAGGAAGCGGCCGAGACCCTTCAGAAGACGCCCGTTGGCTATCTCGACGAACGCTTCGGCATAGTTATACGGCAGCGTCTTGCCCGCCGACATGGCCATCGAGCGCAGCGAGCTGCTCTCGATGACGCAGCGCATGAAGCGCGCCGCCTTGCGTTTATTTTCCTTTTCAGGCCCGTCCGGGAGCTTCTCGGCCTGTCTTGCCTGCTTGTCCGCTCTTTTGGACACGGCTTTATAGATCTTTCGGCCGAAAAAGGTCAGCTTGAGGTCCGTAAAGCGAGATTCCAGTGTTATCGGAAGGCGCGCTTCCTCGGCGGGAACTTCATATTCGTCTGACCAGTCGGGCTCAGGCGTCGGATCGACGGTGACGGAGACGGTCTTCGTCTCGCCGGGTTCGAGGTATACCTTCCTGAAGCCGGCCAGCTCGCCGTTCAGATAGAGCTGGACGACCTCTGCCCCGGCGCGCTCGCCGGTGTTGGTCACGGTCCTCGTATAGGTATCCCCGTCTTTGCTCCACTCGCTGCTTTCGAAGGTCGTATAGCTCAGGCCGAAGCCGAACGGGAATCGGACGGGCACGCCGTTTCTGTCATAATAGCGATAGCCGACCTCGCAGCCCTCGGCGTATACCTCGAGCGGCTGCTTGCCGTAGGCCGACGCCCCGGGCACGTCCTCATAGCGCAGGGGCCACGTCTCGGCGAGCCTGCCGGAGGGGTTCTTCTCCCCGAAGAGCAGCTTACAGACAGCCTCGCCGCCATTCTGTCCGGGAAGATACATATTGAGTATGGCGCTGACGCTGTCGGTAAACGGAAGCTCGACGGGCGATCCGCCGAACAGGACGACGACTATCTTTTTGCCCGAATAGCTCAGATCGTCTATGAGGCGGAGCTGGTCCTCCGGAAGGCGCATGTCCGCACGGTCGCGCCCCTCGGTCTCATACCCGTCGGTAAGGCCGGCGAAAACGAGGACTGTGTCGCTTTCTTCGAGCGGCACGGAAGCTATCCCCCGCGCGTCGAAGGCGTCCTTCGGCGTTGTTACCTTCGTCGGATTTATCATCGAACTGCCCGCGCCCTGAAAGCGCATGGTCTCGAAAAGCGGGCCTGTGATATGGAGCTTTCCCGAGCCCGACAGGGGCAGCGTCCCGTCGTTTTTCATGAGGACGGCGCAGTCGGCTGCTATCTCGCCCGCAAGCGCGTGATGCGCCTCCCAGTCAACGGGCTCGCCGCTCTCGGGCAGGACGTATTTGTCTACCCAGCGCAGTATTCTCCGGCAGGCCTCGTCAAGGACCTCCATGGGCAGGCTCCCGTCGGCGACGGCGTCGAGGATGCGGCGGCGGCAGATGGCCGTATCGCCCGGCATCTCCAGATCGAGGCCTGCCATGAGACCGGCTACGCGGTCATGCACCGCTCCCCAGTCGCTCATGACGACGCCGTCGAAGCCCCATTCGCCGCGCAGTACGTCTGTCAGCAGCCATTTATTATCCGAGCAGTAGACGCCGTTTATCCGGTTGTAAGCGCACATCATCGTCGCGGGCTTAGCCTGACGGACGACCTGCTCGAAGGGCTTGAGATAGATCATGCGCATCGTCTTCTCGGAGGCGACGGAATTGCCCATCATGCGGTTGTTCTCGGTATTGTTCATGGCAAAATGCTTTACCGAGACGCCGACTCCGCGGGACTGAACGCCCTCGACCATGGCCGCTGCCATGCTGCCCGCAAGGAGCGGATCCTCCGAGAAATACTCGAAGTTTCGGCCGCAGAGCGGGTTGCGCTTGATGTTGACGCCGGGGCCGAGCAGCGTATGGACGCCGTAATGGCGGCATTCCTCGCCTATGGCCTCGCCCATCTTCCGGAGATTTTCCGGGTCCCAGCCGCAGGCCGTGCAGGCCGCCGTCGGGAAGGCCGTCGCGGACTCGGACCGGGTCGCTCCGAACTCGCCGGAGGACTTCTGATGCCGCAGGCCGTGCGGGCCGTCGGCCATGCAGAGGCCCGGCACTCCGAGGCGCGGGATGGGGTTGGTATACATGGAGTTCGTGCCGGAGACGAGGGCGGCCTTTTCCTCGACCATCATCAGGGAAATGACGCTTTCAATATCCATAGAGATATCCTCCCGCGGTTATCCTTATGAAAATCAGTATAGCAGATACCTCGGCTTTTGTCTTTCTTTTTTTTGCGTTTATCCGAGGCCGGTTTTTTAGGCGGCGGTATTGCCACTATCGCCGTTTATTGCGGCGCTTTATCACTCCGTCTGCGGCCGGGTATGAAAAGGCGCCCTCCGCATCGCGCGGAAGGCGCCGTATGATCCGGTTTTCAGGCGGAGCGGTCCGAGCCGCCCTCCTCGCGCACCTTTCTCATAATCTTCACCGTGAAGAACACGGCCACGCCGAGCGTCAGCACCTCGGAGATGAGCGGCGAGAACCAGACGGGGCCCAGCTTGCCGAAGCGGCTCAGAGCCCACGCGGCGGCGACCTGGATGACGACCTGGCGCAGGATGTTTATGAGCAGCGAATATCTTGAGCGGCCGAGCGCCGGGAAGGACGCCGTCATGACGACGGTCAGAGCGCCGAACACCATGGAAAGCGAGCAGATGCGCAGCGCCGGGACGCCTATTTCGAGCATATGCTCCGAGGCGTTGAAAAGGCTCAGCAGCTGCACAGGGATGAGCTCATAGAGGACAGTCACGGCCAGAGTTATCAGCGCGCCGACGATGACGCTTATGCGGAAGGTCTTGAACAGTCGGTCTATCCTACGCGCGCCGTAGTTATATGAATAGATGGCGAGGGTGCCGTTATTCATGCCGAAGACGGGCATGAAGCCGAAGCTCTGGAGCTTTATCCAGACGCCGTAGAGCGCCGCCGCCGTCGTGGAAAACGAGAGATAGATGGCGTTGAGCAGGTAGCCCGTAACGGCGGTGAGGCCGACGGTTATCATCGAGGGGAAGCCGACGGAATAGATGAATTTGAGTATCTTGAAGTCCGGCAGCATCTGTTTTATATGGAAACGCGTGGCCGTGTTGAGCTTCAGGTTGAAAAGCAGGGCGCACACCGTCGCGGCGATCTGACCGATGACGGTCGCTATGGCTGCGCCGCGCACTCCGAGTCCGAAGACGAAGATGAAGATCGGGTCGAGGATGATATTGAGTATCGCGCCGAGGGCCTGGCTTATCATGGACGGCGTGGCGTTGCCCGTCCCGATGAGGAGCTTTTCAAGCCCCTGCGCCTGGAATAGTCCTATCGAGAATATCATGACTATGGACAGATACTCCGTGCCGTAGTCCACGATGGTCTGTACGTCGGTCTGGTTCTGGAAAAAGCGGCGGGAAAAGAGCAGTCCGACGACGACGCAGATAAGGGAGTAGACGAGGTCGAGGAAGACCTGCACGTTGGCGGCCTTCTCCGCGCGGCGGAGGTTCCCCTCGCCCAGCGAGCGGGAAACGAGCGCGTTTACGCCGACGCCCGTGCCTACCGCGACGGCGATCATAATGTTCTGCATCGGCATAGCCAGCGAGACGGCGGTCAGCGCGTCCTCGCTGAGTCTGGCGACGAACATGCTGTCCACGGCGTTGTAAAGCGCCTGGATGAACATGGATATCATCATCGGCACGCTCATGGTGACGAGCAGCCTTCCGACGGGCATCGTCCCCAGCTTTTCCTGCGTAGCCTGTTTTTTGTTTTCGGCGGCCGGTCCGGCCATATCTATCTCTCCCGTCCGTGGATCGTCTTGCTTCAGCGGCCTTTCGGCGCTTGAAATTTATAATAACTCATATCATCCCGTTTTGGAAGACTTTTCCGCAAAAAAAGAACCCGCCATGATCGGCGGGCTCTTTTTCGGCTGATGCGGTTCAGCAGATGCTGAGAACGGTGTAGCCGGCGCCTTCGACGGCGGCGCGCAGGGCGGCGTCATCCACGGGGGCGTTCGCGTTCACGACGGCGACGCCCGCGGACTGCTCCGCGAACACGCTCTCCACTCCGGCAACGGCCTCAAGGGCCTTTCTGACCTTCTCGGCGCACTCGGCGCAGGCCATGCCGCCGACCATGATAGTCTTAGTCATTTTTATCCTTCCTTTCCTTCTCCGCTCGGCGCGGAGACCGTTATTCTCATTCCTTTGGTATTATACAACACCTTCACGCCCGCTTGCAACATGATTTGCTCGGGATCGGCGGGCGCAGTTTTTCACAGGTCCAGCGCGGCATGGTACGCGCGCCAGGTGGCGCCGCGGATGATATCCGGCTTTACGCAGTCCCCTATTATCTCCACTATCGGAGCCGTGCCGCGCAGCGCGTCGACGGTCTCCGTCCTCGGGCGCAGGCCGGCCGCGCAGAGGACTGTGTCTGCCCCGATAAGCTCGCGTCCTCCCTCCGGGCTTTCACAGACGACTCCCTCGGGCGTTATCTCGGCGACCCGCAGGCCCGTGCGCACCTTCGTATGCGCGGCGAGCTCCGCCAGCAGAGCGGGCCTATGGCGCGGATTGGCGTCGGCGGCGACTTCGCCCCGCATCTCGATTATCGTGACGCTTCGGCCGCTTAGGGCGAGATAAAGCCCGCTCTCGCAGCCGACGAGCCCGCCGCCGATGACCGCGACGCGCGAGCCTATTTCGTTCTCGCGCCGTTCAAGCTCCGTGCCGAAAACGACGTTTTCCCCGTCCAGGCCGGGTATGGGCGGGCGCATCGCCTCCGCGCCGACGGCCACAAAGAGCGCGTCCGGAGCGAAGGAGCGGACGAATTCGGGCGTTACCGGCGTATTAAGGCGCACCTCGACCCCGGCAAGCTCCATGCGGCGCTTCATCGTCGCGATATACTTCGGGAAAGCAGACTTGAAGGGCACGTTGGTCTCGCAGCGGAGATCTCCTCCGAGCGCGTCTCCCGCCTCGCAGAGGGTAACGCTGTGGCCGCGCTGAGCGGCAGTGACGGCAGCCTGCATGCCGCCCGGGCCGCCTCCGGCTATGAGAAGACGCTTGGGCCGCGTGGGCGGCGCGTCGAATTTGGCCTCGTATTCCCTGCCTATCTGCGGATTGAGCGCGCAGATGCGGGTCTGGGTCAGCATGCGCTCGGCATGGCAGGTAAAGCAGCGGATGCAGCGGAGGATCTCGTCCGTGCGGTTTTGCTCGACCTTCTTCGGGAGCTCCGAATCGGCAAGCAGCGCGCGGGCCATGCAGACGATGTCAGCCTGCCCTTCGGCAAGTATCTTTTCCATCTGCTCCGGCTCGTTCAGCGCGCCGACCGCCGCGACGGGGACGGAAACGTGCTTTTTTATCTCGGCGGCGAAGCGCACGTTGCAGCCGGGCTCGGAGAACATGGGCGGGTGCGTTATATGGAAATCCGGCTCGCCGCCCGCAGAGACATGCAGGATATCCGCGTAAGTCTGCGCCGCCTCGGCAAAAGCGACCGCGTCCGGGAGGGTTATGCCGCCCGGCGCCGCCTCCATGGCGGAGAAGCGTATCTCGATCGGGAAGCCCGGGCCTACGGTCTCGCGCACGGCTTTGAGCACATCCAAAGCAAAGCGGAAGCGTTTTTCCCTGCTGCCGCCGTATTCGTCCGTCCGGCGGTTGGTCAGAGGGGACAGAAACTGATGAATGAGCCAGCCGTGTCCGGCGTGTATCATCAGCATATCGAAGCCGGCGCGCTTGACGAGCGCCGCGCCGGATGCAAAGCGGTCGATCGCCTCGGCTATCTGTCCGGCGGTCATCTCCCTTACTTCCTCGCCGCCCGGCAGAGTCATCCCGCTCGGGCCGAAGCGCTCGCGGCCTCCGCGGCGCTTCTCGGAAAGCACGTCGAAGTCCGAGAGGGCTCCGGCGTGGTTGAGCTCTATCGAGGCCAGCGCGCCGTGGCGGCGAATGGCGCGGGCGCAGTTGGTCAGTCCTGCCAGCACGCCGGGGTTTTGCAGGTTGATGAGCCGCCCGTGGCTTTTTCCGTTTATATAATCCACGCAGGCCTCGCTGACCGTCACGATCGCGGCGCCTCCGCGGGCGCGGTTTTCATAGAAGGCTATCGCGCCCTCGGTGAGGCAGCCGTCCTCAGTCAGGTCCGGAAAGCCCATAGGGGCGGAGCACATGCGGTTTCGCAGCGTCACTTTCCCGACCTTAAGCGGGGCGCAGAGCAGCGGATAACGGGGTTTGTAAGGCACGGACATGACCTTTTCTCCTCATGTTTCGTTTTTTTCATTATACCAGCTTTTCCGGGCAGAGAAAAGCTCTTTAGAAGCGTTCGCTCAGGATACGCGAAAAGGCCTGACGGGCTGCGTCAGGCCTTTCGAACTTGAGTCGTTTTCCGGGAAGCCGGGAACGCGGGGCTCAGTACTCCGTGTCGATATGCTCTAATCCGTATTCCCTCATGAATGCTTCGAGTTCCTTTTTCTCCCGGATCAGGATGACCTCGCGGAATTTCCCCGTTTTCAGGTCCTTGAACCCCGCGGCACGCTCTCCCGTGCAAACGGATGCGCGGATAACGGGCTTCTCCCTTTCGGGATCGTAAGCATAGCCCGGCTCGGTTTTGTTCTTCTTTGAAAAAAGGCTCATCGCTGCTTCTCTCAACCGGCCGGTTCTATGCGGACGTGAGCGGCGGGCTCGCCGTCCTCTCCGACGACGGTATACACGTAAAGGCGGCTGCCCTCGTACTCATCGTTTTCGTCCGCGAAGTTGGCTATCTCTCCGCCCGTCATCTTCAGGCTCCTGCTCAGATAGAGGCCGCCCTCGAGCGTCGTATCGCCGACGACGATAGCGGGAGAACCGGATATATCGAGCGTTACGCCTCTCTTGACTATGATGCAGCTCGGGCTGGCCTCGCAGTTGAGGTAAAGACCGCCGTCGACGGTCAGCGAGCCGCTGCCCGTAAACGTGACGCTGCCGGCGTACATGGCGCCCCATACGGATATCGTCCCTATATGGCTGTCGCCCGTGAGCTCGATGGTAAAGCCGTTGCCCATGAGGTTGACGTCCAGCACGTCGGCGCTGAAGCCGTTGAGGCGCAGCACGTTCGAGGACTTATAGTACGTCGCGCCGGCGTTGCCCGCGATGGACATGCCCTCTGGGTCGTAGTAATCCCAGGCGCTGCCCTTTTGCAGATAGAGATACGGGCCATCGCCGGAGACGAATCTGATATACTCCTCCGAGCCCTCTTCGCTCCATGCGTAGTCGCCCGCGAAGTCCGGATCGAGGTTGGAAAGCTGCGGGAAGACGTCCTCGTCCTCCTCGGGCGGGGCCGTTTCCTCCGGTCCGGCCGTCGGGGTCGGCTCGGCGGTCGGTTCGGGCACGGAGCTCGGCTCGGCGCCGGGCGAGGGCTCCGCAGTCGGAACGGGCTCCGTGCCGCCGGGGATCACCGTCTCCGCAGGAGGCTCGGGGCCGTCCGCGGCCATGCTCAGCGGATCTATGCCCAGAGACGCGACGACGACAGCCCCGGTCAGTATCAGCGCGGCCACGGGCCTGAGGAGCGTCTTTTTCAGATCTCTGTGTCTTTCCGGCTCGCTCTCCTGCCTCGGAGCGCGCTTTCCGTTGAATTCGTCGAAGGAGTACGCCTCCTCTGACGGCACGCTCTCCTCCCGGGGCATTTTTTCCTCTGCGGGCATCCTTTCGTCCGCAGGCATTCTTTCGTCCGCGGGCATCCTCATGTCCGCTTCGTAGACGGGAGGGCCGCTTCTGTCAATATAATCAGCGCTCAAGGCGTATCACCCCCTCGTGCGGGTTAGATGCCTTCATAATCAGACGTTGTGTACGTCGACCTGCGGGAACGGGCATTCGACGCCGAGTTCCTTGAAGCCCAGCAGCAGGTCGTGGTTGAGCAGTCTGGCGCCGGAGAAGATGTTCGCCTCGTCGACCTCGGCGACGAACTTGAGCACAACGCCGCTGTCGGCGAGCTGCTCGACGCCGAGATACACGGGATCGGTCTTGAAGACGTCGGGATGCGCTTCCTTTATCTCCATCATGAGCCCGGGTATCCTGCTTTCAAGCGCCTTGAAATCCGTCCCGTAGGGCACGGATATGACGCTGATGCTGCGCGAGGGTCTGTCCGACCTGTTGAGGATGTTCTTCATGGCGGAATTGTTGACTATCTTGACGTTGCCGCGGCGGCCGGCGAGGCAGGCCCTCTTCCGGCCCACGGCGGTGACGCGATCCTTGGCCCCGTCGACCTCGACGATATC
>JAEFAK010000261.1 GCA_016287555.1 Oscillospiraceae bacterium | reverse complement strand
GGCAGCTTGAGCTGGCGAAGGAAGCGGACCTGCCCGTGATAATCCACTCGCGCGACGCCTGCGCCGATACGCTTCAGATCGTCCGCGCCAGCGGAGTCCGCCACGGCGTGGTGCACTGCTTCGGCGGCAGCGCCGAGACCGCGTGCGAATACGTCGCGATGGGTTTCCACGTTTCCTTCACCGGAGTTATAACCTTCAAAAACGCGCACCGCGTCCGCGAGGCGTGCGCCGCCGTGCCGCTCGACCGCCTCATGATAGAAACCGACGGCCCGTATATGTCGCCTGAGCCGCACCGCGGCGAGCGCAACGAGCCTGCCTTCGTCAGCTTCGTCGCCGCGAAGATGGCGGAGGTCAAGGGCGTTACGCCCGATCGGCTCGCGGAGATAACGTTTGAGAACGCGCTGAAATTTTTCGGGATAAATTACTGAAACCGTCTCCAAAGGAGATACTATGCTGCTGAAAAAACGCTTTTTCGGAAAACACGACGGACTGACCGTCTTCCTGCTTGCCGCGGGACTGGCGCTGTCGGTCTTTTTGCCCGTGATGATAATGACGGGCGGATACCAGCTGTTTTTCGGCGACTTCCAGCTTCAGCAGATACCGTTTTACAGCGAGGTCAACCGTGCGATACACAACGGCGAGTTCTTCTGGAACTGGAATACGGATATGGGCGTCAACACCATCGCGTCCTATTCCTTCTATCTGCTCGGCAGTCCGTTTTTCCTGATAACGCTGCTCTTCCCGCACACCTGGACGACCTACCTCATCGCGCCGCTCTACTGCGTGAAGATAGGGCTCGCGGCGATGGGCGCGTTTTTCGTGATACGCAAGCGGGTGAGCAACAAGTATTTCGCCTTCACCGGCGGCATACTCTACGCCTTCTCCGGCTTCCAGATGTTCAACCTCGTCTTCAACCACTTCCACGACGTGGTGGCGTTCTTCCCGTTCGTGATACTGGCGTTCGACGCCTGCATCGAGGAGGGGAAGCGCGGCTGGCTCGGGATAATGGTGTTTCTCAGCTCGCTTTACAGCTACTTTTTCATCCCCGGCGTCGCGGTCTTCGTGATCATCTACTACATCCTGCGGCTGATAGGGAAGGATCTGAAGTTTTCCTTCAAGAATCTCTGCCGCGCGTCGTTTGAAGCCGTTATCGGTCTGGTAATGGCGGCGGCGATACTGATGCCGACGCTTATGGCGCTCTCGGATTTCCCGCGCGCGAACGAGTCCTTCGGCAACAACTACTATATGTGGTTCTTCTCCGCGACGAAGCGCTATTTCGAGCTCGCCCGCGGAATGATATTCCCGCCGGAGATACCCGGCGACCTGAACTTCTTCCACCGCGGGAGCGACTCCTGGATACCGAACTGGACCTCCACCTCCGCATGGCTGCCGCTCTTCTCGGTGACGGGCGTATGGGCGTACCTGCGCACGAAGAAGCAGCATAAGCGCGATTGGCTCTCGATGCTTCTCGTTCTCTGCTGCGTGTGTTCTTTCGTGCCGGTGTTCAACTCGGTGTTCCTGCTCTTTAAGTCGAATTACTATACCCGCTGGTGGTATATGGCGATACTGTTTATGGCGATGGCTACCGCGATCGCGCTCGACCGCCGCGAAACGAACTGGAAGGCGGGCATAAAGGGCACGATAATCGCCTCCGCGGCGATCGCGCTGCCGGTCGGACTTTCCGGCGTAGTCTGGGTGCTGACGAACCCGTCGAACTTCGAGAAGGTCGACGGCGTCGGCGACGTTCTGAAGGGGCTGGAGCAGTACCCCGACCGCTTCTGGCTTTACGTGTTCTTCCTCGCGCTCTGCATCGCGATGGTGATACTGCTTACGCGCATCATGCGCCCGATGTACCTGCGCGATCTCGGCTCGGACGAAAGCGGCACCGCCGCGGCGTTCGAGGTCGGCGATAAGAAGACGGAAAAGGCCGCGGAAGCCGACGCTGACGCGCATGATGCTGTCATCCTGAGCGAAGCGGAAGTTCCCGCCCCCGATTATGTCATCCTGAGCGAAGCGAAGGA
>JAEFAK010000260.1 GCA_016287555.1 Oscillospiraceae bacterium | reverse complement strand
GTAGCCGGTCAGGTCGGGGATGGGGTGGGTCTTGTCGTCCTCGGGCATGGTGAGGATGGGGATCATGGTTATCGAGCCGGGCTGGCCGACGCGGCGGCCGGCGCGCTCATACATGGTCGCGAGGTCGGTATAGAGATAGCCGGGGTATCCGCGGCGGCCGGGGACTTCCTTTTTCGCGGCGGAGACCTCGCGCAGCGCTTCGGCATAGTTGGTGATGTCCGTCATGATGACGAGGACGTGCATATTCTTTTCAAACGCCAGATACTCGGCTGCAGTCAGCGCCATGCGCGGCGTCGCGATACGCTCGACGGCGGGGTCGTTGGCGAGGTTGGTGAAGAGGACGGTCCTGTCGATGGCGCCCGTGCGGCGGAATTCCTGCACGAAGTACTCGGACTCCTCGAAGGTTATGCCTATTGCGGCGAACACGACCGCGAACTCGCCCGCGTCGCCCAGGACTCGCGCCTGACGCGCTATCTGCGCGGCGAGCGCGGCGTGAGGCAGGCCGGAGCAGGAGAATATGGGCAGCTTCTGCCCGCGCACGAGGGTGTTCAGGCCGTCTATCGTCGAGACGCCGGTCTGGATGAACTCCGCGGGGTAGGCGCGCGCGGCGGGATTCATGGGCAGGCCGTTGATGTCCTTATATTCCTCGGCGAGGATGGGCGGTCCGTCGTCTATGGGCTCGCCCATGCCGTTGAAGACGCGGCCGAGCATGTCGCCCGAGACGCCGAGCTGCAGCGGATGGCCGAGGAAGCGCACCTTGCTCTCGGCGAGGTTTATGCCGGCGGCGGACTCGAAGAGCTGGACGACGGCTGTGTCGCGGTCGACCTCGAGGACCTTGCCGCGGCGGACCGATCCGTCCGGCAGCTCTATCTCCGCGAGCTCGTCGTAGGTGACGTCGTCGACCTTCTTGACGAGCATCAGGGGGCTGGCTATCTCGCGTATCGTCTTGTACTCTCTTATCATGTCACGCACCCTTCCTTATCTGCGCGATGTCTGCGCGCATGGCGGCGTCTATCTCGGCGTAAACGGCCTCGTAGGCGTCGGCGGGGACGGTCTTTGCGCGGGCTATGCGCTCGCGCGCCTCTATCCTGAAAAGAGCCTCCATGTCGGCTCCCGCGCCGAGCGCCTCGCGGCACAGGGCGTCATAATCGATGATGAGCTTCAGAAGGCGGAGCTGCCTGTCATAGGAGCTGAAGGAATCGACGTCGACGAAGGCGTTCTGCTGGAGGAAGTCCTCGCGGATCATCTTCGCCGTCTCGAGCGTCAGGCGTTCGCCCGCGCCGAGGCTGTCCGCGCCGACGAGCTTGACTATCTCCTGAAGGTTGGCCTCCTCGCCGAGGATCGTCATCGCGCGCTCGCGGTCGGCCATGAAGGTCTTGCCGAGATTGGCGTCGTACCAGGGGCGGAGCGTGTCGACGTAGAGCGAATAGGAGGTCAGCCAGTTTATGGCCGGGAAGTGGCGCGCGTAGGCGAGAGAGCTGTCGAGCCCCCAGAAGACCTTGACTATGCGCATCGTCGCCTGGCTGACGGGCTCGGAGGTATCGCCGCCCGGCGGGGAGACGGCGCCGATGGCGGTCAGGCTGCCGAGCCTCTCCTCGGAGCCCATGCACTCGATGACGCCGGCGCGCTCGTAAAACTGCGCCAGACGCGAGGCGAGGTAGGCGGGATAGCCCTCTTCGCCGGGCATCTCCTCGAGGCGGCCCGACATCTCGCGCAGGGCCTCGGCCCAGCGGGAGGTGGAGTCGGCTATGACGGCGACGTCGTAGCCCATGTCGCGGAAATACTCGGCTATGGTGATGCCCGTATAGATGCTGGCCTCGCGGGCCGCGACGGGCATATCGGACGTATTGGCTATGAGCACCGTCCTGCGCATGAGCGGCTCGCCGCTGCGCGGGTCGGTCAGCTCCGGGAACTCGTTGAGGACGTCGGTCATCTCGTTGCCGCGCTCGCCGCAGCCTATGTAGACCACGACGTCGACGTCGGACCACTTCGCCAGCGCGTGCTGGACGACCGTCTTGCCC
>JAEFAK010000259.1 GCA_016287555.1 Oscillospiraceae bacterium | reverse complement strand
ACTTTTTTCAGTTCGGGGCGGAAAGGGCGGTTTGAAAAACGGCGGAAAGTATGGTATAATAAATATACGAAAAGCAAAACCGATCCGATACCCGGAGGAACGATATGATAAGACCCATTAAAGAAGACGGGATAGACGCGGCCGCCGACCTGGCGTGGAACACGCAGGAGACGCCCGAGACCGCCGCCTTCCCGCGCTTCCGTTCGAGAAACGCGCTGAAGGAAAAATTCCAGGACATGCTCAAAAAGCCCGAGGGAAGGCTCCTCGGCTGCTACGACGGGGCGGAACTCAGGGGAGTGCTCTGCCTTTACGTGGACTCCGATTCGCGCTACTGCGAGGCCGTATGCGGCATCTGCGCCGAGGGAGGCGATCCCGCCGTTTACGACGAGATGAGCCGCTACGTCGCCTCTGCCTTCGCGGGCTACGAGGCCATCCTCGCATATCCGGGCGAGAACAGGGCGGCCGCGGAGGCCGCGGCGGCTGCCGGGGCGGAGCCCTATGAGTCCAGCGTGTCCATGCGCCTGGCCAAGGCGGATTTCAGGCAGGGCCAGTCCGGAGGAGTGAACAAGCTCGGCAGGGAGCGCTTTTCCGAGTATGCCGCTTTCCATGACGCGGCGTATCCGGATTATTACTGGAACGCTGCCCGCATCCGCGACGCACGCGACAAGTGGGACGTCAACGTCTTCATGGACGGAGGGAAGATATGCGGTTCGGTCTTCACATCGACCTGGGACAAGGCCGAGGCGGAGATATTCGGCGTCGCCGTCGACGCGAAGCACAGGGGACGGGGACTGGAGGCACGCCTCATAACCCGCGCCTGTTCGGAGGCCTTCCGCGCCGGGAAAAAGAGCGTGCTCTTCTTCATCGACGACGGCGATCCCGCACTGCGGCAGGCTGCGGAAAAGTGCGGCTTCAGACCCGTTTCGACATACAGGAGCTTCCGCTTCAGACCCGATAGGGACGGCGCGGCGGAGTGATATGCGCGTAATGGCGGAGGCCCGTCCGGTCATATCCGGACGGGCCTCTTTCTGCTTTTTCAGGATCTGTCGCCGTTGTCGGGAGCGTCGATTTCCCCGGAAGCTCCGTTTTCCTCCGGGACACCGCTCTGCGCGGGTTCCTCGAACTCCGCGAGGACCTCCGCGTATGCCTCCTCCTCTGCCTGTGAGGGCGGCTCCGGGGCAAGCTCCTCGTGCGCCCTGAAGGCGGCGGTCAGAAGGTATCCGTGCATGAGCTGGTAGACGATGAGGAAGATGTAGAATACGAGCGTCCATTCCCCGAGCGAGTCGGCCGCGCCGATGAAGCAGAAGAAGGCCGCCGCGAAGCTCACCCAGAGCGCCTTTCTTGGAGAGGCCCGGTCAAAGGCGAAGCCGGCGATGAAGAGCGTCGACAGCGCGGAGAAGCAGAGCGCGACGAAGTCGTACATATAGTCCAGCAGGACGGGGTCCGAGGCGCGCTTTTTGTAGGTCACGAGGATGAAAAAGCAGACGAACAGAGTCACCAGCACGGCGGGAAGCGCGCAGCCCCCGCTTTTGCGCCGCGCGTTTATCGCCAGCGCGAAGCCGCCTACGCCCGCCAGGGCCGCGAGGATGCCGACAGCGCCCTCGACGACCGCGCGCGTCCCGCCGACGGCGGCGGAGCGGTAGTTGAGAAACGCGGCCGCTATCATGGCGACGCCGAGCAGAGCGGAGATGACCGTCGGGGCGAGGCCGCCGACGTGGAATACCTCCGTATAGCCGCCTCTGACGCTGCGCTCGAAAGTGAGCCTGACGCTCAGAACTATCAGCACGACGACGGCGAGCACGCAGAGGACGAGCAGGATAATGCTGACGGGAGCGCCGCGCCGGGCGAGCCCGTCGGGCTCGAATACGGTCGCGAGCTCGCGCCTGCGCAGGAAAAATGCGGCGAGGCCTGCGGCGACCGTAAGTACGGTCAGGATAAGAGCGTTCTTTTTCAAGGGAAAAGCCTCCTAAAGGTGATCATGGAGCTTCCTGATTAATATATTATACCAAATCCGACCGAAAAAA
>JAEFAK010000046.1 GCA_016287555.1 Oscillospiraceae bacterium | reverse complement strand
GAGCCTCGGGAGGAATATGATGAGCGGGATGACGAGTATCGCCTTGCGCAGCAGCGAGAAGAAGATGGCCTGCTTCGCCTTCCCGAGGGACGTGAAGACGCTCTGCCCGGCGGACTGGAACGCCATGCAGAATATCATCGCGTAGTAGATGCGTATGCAGGGGACGCCCTTCGCGATGAGCTCGGGGTCGCTGTTGAATATCCTTATAAAGAAGCCGGGGCAGAGCTGCATGACTATCCAGATGACGACCGCGTAACTCACGGCGTAGGTGCTTATGAGCTTTATGCCCTGACGCACGCGCCCGTAGGCCTTCGCGCCGTAGTTATAGCTGAGGACGGGCTGCGTGCCGCTGTTTATGCCCATCATGGGCATGAAGCTGAGCTCCCGCATGGAGTTTATGACGGTCATGACGCTTATGTATATGCTGCCGCCGAGTTGGTGGAGCATGGCGTTGTTGACCATGCCGACGGCGCTGTTCGTGACGGCCATCGTAAAGCCCGAGGCTCCGAGCGCGGCGACCCTGCCGATGATCTTGGGCCGTACGCGGAGGTTCTTCAGCCGCAGCTTCAAAATGGCGCGCTTTCCCGTCAGGAATATGAGGACCCAGACAGCCGAGCAGCACTGCGCGATTATCGTCGCCAGCGCCGCGCCGCGCACGCCCATTTTGAAGACGAAGATGAACAGCGGGTCGAGCGCTATATTGACGAGCGCCCCGACGAGGACGGTCAGCATGCCGATCGTCGCGAAGCCCTGGGAGTTTATGAAGCTGTTCATGCCGAGGCCGGTCATGACGAAGACGGTCCCGCAGATGTAGATCGAAAGATAGCCGTTTGCGTAGTCGAAGGTCGTCTCGTCCGCGCCGATGAGCCGCAGGACGGGCCCCTTGACCGCGAAGCAGACCGCCATGAGCACGGCGGCCGTTATGAGCAGCATCGCGTAGCAGTTGCCCATGATGAGTTCGGCCTTCTCCTCGTCGCCCTCGCCGCGCGCTATGGAGCACAGCGGCGCTCCGCCGGAGGACCAGAGATTCTGGAAGGCGCTCACGACGGCGATTATGGGGAAGGCGAGACCTATCCCGGCCAGGGCGAGAGTGCCGCCCTCGGGCATGTGGCCGATGTAGATGCGGTCTACGATGCTGTAGAGCACGTTTATCAGCAGGGCGAGCGTCATCGGCGCGGCCATACGGAGGATGTTCGCGCTCATTTTTCCCTGCGTGAAGTCGTTTTTCCTCGAAGCCAAGCCGCCGTCGCCTCCTTTCCCCGCTTTCTCCGCGCCGCCCGCCGCGGCGCTGCGCTTACAGTCAGTATAAAACCTGCCGCGCCGCTTGTAAATCTCAAAATAAAAATTGCAAAGGGAGAATGTGCATAGTATAATAAGCGCATGATTATATGCATGAAAGCGGGATGAAACATGACTTTCAACGACCGTGACGATTATCTCCGCGTCATCAGCGGCGAGATGCCCGAATATCTGCCCAAGACGGCATGGGCGCTCGTCTGTCCCTCCGTCCTGCGGCAGAACAGGCAGGGCATGGGCGCCGGCTTCGACTGCTTCGGCGTCGAGTACGTCATAAGCGAGTCGGCCATGAACGGCGCGATCCCAAAGCCCGGCCAGTTTATGATAGACGACATCACCAAGTGGCGCGATATAGTCAAGCGACCCGACCTCACAGGCGTGGACTGGGAGATGATGGCCAAGAAGGACCTCGAAAAGGTCGATCGCTCTCAGAAGATCGTCATGTCCGACAATATCACGGGCTTTTTCCAGGGCCTTATAAACTTCATGGGCTTTACGGAGGGTCTCTGCGCCTGCTACGAGGAGCCCGAGGAGGTCAAGGCCATGATGCAGTGGTTCCTGGACTTCCATCTCGAGGTCGGCAAGAATTACATTAAGTACTATAAGCCGGACGCCATGTGGATGCCCGACGACGTCTGCACCGAGCGCAGTCCGTTCGTCTCGCCGGAGATGTTCCGCGAGCTCTTCAAGCCCTATTGGAAGCAGTACGTCGAGCTCTTCAGGGACGCGGGCCTTCCCGCCCAGCTCCACTGTTGCGGGCAGTGCATGCCCATCGTGGACGACTTCGTGGACGTCGGCTTCACGGCGTGGGACCCCGCCCAGCGCATGAACGACCTCAAGGCCATAAAGGAGAAGTACGGCCGCAAGCTCGCCTTCGTCGGCGGCTTCGAGACGCGCGGCTTCATCTCCGACCAGTCCACCACCGAGGAGCAGGTCAGGGCCTATACCCGCGACGTCATCGACGAGCTCGCCCCCGGCGGCGGCTTCGTCTTCAGCGCCATGGTCGCCTCCAGCGCTGCCGTGCCCGACGCGAGGGAGCGCTCCCGCTGGATACAGGAGGAATACGAATCATACGGCCGCAGCTACTATAAGACTCACTGAAAAACCATAATTACTATAAAGGGGATCAGGACAATGGACGTTATTAAGCAGCTTCCTCCCGAGAAGGGCGTCATGGGCCCGCCCATGATGGACGTTTCCGGCATCAAGCGCAAATTCCTCGACATTCCCTACGGCTCCGAGTCGCCCAACCAGAAACTCGATATCTATCTCCCCGACGAGGGTGAGGGCCCGTTCCCGACGATAATCTGGGCCCACGGCGGCGCCTTCCTCGGCGGCGACAAGCGCGACATGCAGTCTATCTACGTCATCGACGGCATCCGCAGGGGCTACGCCGTCGTCTCCGCCGAGTACAGATTTTCCGGCGAGGCCAAGTTCCCGGCGGCCGTGTTCGATTTCAAGCTGGCTCTGCGCTTCCTTCGCGCCAACGCCGCCAAATGGTTCCTCGACGGCGACAGATTCTTTACCGGCGGCGACAGCGCCGGCGCGTATCTTGCCGCGTTTTGCGCCTCGACGCAGGACGATCCCGCCTTCGAGGGCGCGCACACGGGTTACGCAGAGTATTCCAGCTCCGTTCGCGGCGCGATCGGCCTTTTCGGCTGCTATGACCTGCATCTCCAGTCGCAGTTTTCCGCCGCTCACCCCATGGCGAGCACGGGCCAGCCCGTCATGTTCGTCGATAAGTTCGTCGGCGCAGAGACGCTGAACAACCCCAACGTACTCTATTTTTCCAACCCGTCCAACTTCGTGACGAGGAACTGCCCGCCCATGTTCATCCAGTGCGGCGACAAGGATCAGGTCGTGCCCTACGAGGGCTCGATACAGCTCGCCGAGAGGATAAACGCCGTCTGCGGCGAGGGCCGCGCGGAGCTGACGATCTTCCACGACGCGCTCCACGGCGACCCGCAGTATGAAACACCCGAGAACATCGACCGCATCTTCGCGTTCATAGAGAAGAATAAGTAAAAAAGAAGACCGCGCGGCTTCAACTTCGAAGCCGCGCGGCAGCTTTTTTGAGAAAAGAACTGAGTTTTATGAGATCAAAAAGAGGAATAAAGAAAAGAGCTTTCCGATTCCTGTTGTTTTTATATTTATCGGCCGCGCTTTTGCTTGCTGGCTGTCAGGCAGAGACGTTCCCCGAAAAAGCCGATTTTGACACGGACATTACGCCGGATTCTCTGAAAAGCACCGCGCTTTTCCACGAGACGTACGATGAGATGCTTGACCGCCGACTGGAGGCATACGCGCTATCCAATGATATTATTCTGGAGCGCGGTGTGACGCTGCCGATCATGGAGTTCGACCTTGAAGACAATACAATTACGCTCCGCTCCGCCGATCTCCTTTTGTCCCTGTGCGTGGACGACGAAGGGGAAACGGTCCAATGCGTTTTCGCGGGAACTCTCAAGGGCAACATTCAAACGGGATACGGCGGCGACTGGAAGCGGTACGGCCTTGAGGTCGAGTGGACGGAAAACGCAGGCCTGACCCCTCTGGCCTATGTCGATCTTGGCGTCTCGAGCTTTACCCCCGTGCTACTCGTGCAGGATGGTCAGATAATAAAAGTCCTGTGGTACGAAGACCGAGGGGCGTTGAGTTACGGCGGCGACGGGAGCGAAACGGGGTACCGGAGCGGTGTGACCGAGGATACCGAATGGAGCCTTGAGAGCCTTGAGATGCTCATGGAGGGTTACGAGCGCTATTTGGAAATGTGCAGGCTCCACCCGAACAATTATCTGGGACTAAAGTGGCTTTCGCCGGAAGAGTATCAAGAGGGCTTGAACAAATCGGCGAAACGGTAACTAAACCAAACGACCCGCCTCTTTTCGGAGACGGGTCGGTTCATATCGTGTCGTTTATTCCAGCCTGAACAGCTTTATCAGCACGCCGCCGTCGCGGGGATGCCCCTCGCCGCGAAAGCGCCCGGCGTGGAGCAGGGGAGCGAGCGCCTCGCTGTCGGTCAGGAAGGTCGGTATCGTCCTGAAGGGCATAGTCGGCGTCCCGCCGGAAAACCAGCCGTTATTTTCGATATAGACGCGGCACTTGGCGCCCGTGAAGTCCTCCCCCTCAAGCATGTAGCGCGCGCACATTTTCCGCACGCCGTTGGCGTCGACGGTCTGGCAGTCGGCCCCGCCGGGGAGCACGACGCCATTGAACACCTCGCCCGAGACCGTCCCGCCGAAGGGGATTATCGTCGCCTCGCCGCGGTCAGTCTTGAGCGTGGAAATCTCACCGCGGCCCATCTCGACCGCGACCTCGAATAAAAGCCTGTCAGCCATCTTTTTGTCTCCGTTCAGCCGAGCTCGTCGAGCCTGCGGCGAATCTCCTTCAGGTCAAGGAACGTCTCCGGCCTCTTGCCGGGATCGCGCAGCAGCGCGGCCGGATGATATATCGCCATGATCTGCCTGCCGCCGACGTCGAACCACTGCCCGTGCTCGCGGGATATCTTGAAGTCGGAGCGGATAAGCCGCATCGCGGAGATGCGCCCGAGACAGACGATGAGCTTCGGGTCGATGATCTCTATCTGCCGCTCGAGCCAGGGGAAGCAGGCGTCCTGCTCCTCGGGAAGGGGATCGCGGTTTTGCGGCGGGCGGCACTTGACCATGTTGGCAATGTATATTTTGCTCCGGTCGAGGTCGATGATATCGAGCATGCCGTCGAGGAGCTTGCCCGCGCGGCCGACGAAGGGCTCGCCCTGCAGGTCCTCGTCCCGCCCGGGGCCCTCGCCGATGAACATGAGCTTCGTTTCGGGGTTTCCGACGCCGAAGACAAGGTTCGTCCGCGTCTTGCATAGGCCGCATTTTTCGCAGCCGGAGCATTCATTTTTCAGCTCGTCGAGACTTGCCATGGGAGTTTTCCCCCGCTTTCGCTTTGAAATAAAATGTGTACGGAAAAAACGTTCCGTTTGCGATAATTGTAGCATGAATATGTCTATATTGCAATTTTTCATAGTGATATTGACCAAAGAAGTTATCATTTTTTCTAAATATCTCTTGTCAAGCAAAAAGCTCTGTGCTATAATGCGCATATAAAAATATGCCTATCAAATCAAAGGGGTGCACTCGGATGAAATTTTTGGAGAGCAAAACCAAAGGCTTTATTTACACTGTTCTTCTCAGTATAGTCATTTTCTTTGAGATGACGACTCTGTCGGGCTTCCGCTTCGTCGTTCCCGGCTCCGCCAAGGATAAGGGCCTCGGCCTCAGCATAGAGAAGGTAAGCTCGCTCAAGCTCGTCGGCAAGAACGTCGGCTGGCAGTTTGTCGTGGTGTCGATCATCATCATCCTTGCGATCCTCTTCTTCTCCGCTCTGTTTGGCTACAACAAGAACCCGAACGGCATGATCGCGATAGTCATTATGCAGTGCCTCCCGTTCATAGGCCTCATCAGCAGCAAGATATTCAACTTCTTCTTCGGCTATTTGACCTCGACCCTGCTCCCCACGATGTGCATCTTCGGCCTTCAGGCTGCCGACAAGAGAGTAGGCCAGATAATCTTTATGATAGTGCTCATAGCTCTGACCATCGTCGCGTGGTTCATCGGCAGAGCCATCCGTCGCTCCTATGCGGCCAAGTACGAATTCGATTGATCCCCTCCCATACATAAAAGTTCCCCCGGCGTCATGCGGCGCCGGGGGATTTCTTTTATCCGGAAAAGGGGAGAGGAGAGAAATGACTTTTGCCTGCCGGCGGAATGATTTGCGTTTGACATTTAAATAGATAAGGTATAGAATGAACGAGATCACAGGCGCCCGGGAAAAGACTGAAAGCGCGGGCGCAAAATGAAGCGTAAGCATGGAGGTACAGATCATGAATTCTCCCGCTGAAGTGGCGAAAAACTATATCGCCATCGGAAAAGGCAAGACCACAAATTCGGTACTCAAGCTCCTCATCCTCGGCATCCTCGCCGGAGCGTTCATCGCGCTCGCCGGCGTCGGAGCGACGACCGCCGCCGTGACTATCCAGAGCAAGGCCGTCGCCAAGCTCGTCGGCGCGTGCGTCTTCCCGGCCGGGCTTGCCATGGTGCTTGTCGCGGGCAGCGAGCTCTTTACGGGCAACTGCCTGATAATAATCCCCGTTCTTGAGGGCGAAGCCTCCGTCGGCGGCATGCTCAAGAACTGGATCGTCGTCTACATAGGCAACCTCATCGGCGGCATCATCGTCGCCGCCATCGCCGTCTACGGGCACACCGCCGACCTCTTCGGCGGAGCCGAGGGCGGCCTCGCCGCGGCCATAGTCTCGACGGCCAACGGAAAAGTCTCCATGACCTTCGGCGACGCGTTCCTGCGCGGCCTCGCCTGCAACTTCCTCGTCTGCATCGCCGTTTGGATCTCCTTCGCCGCCAAGACCGTTTCCGGCAAGATCATCGGCATTTTCTTCCCGATCATGCTCTTCGTCCTCTGCGGCTTCGAGCACAGCGTCGCCAATATGTACTACATCTCCGCCGGCCTCTTCGCCAAGGGAGAGTACGGCATCGCCGCCGAAAAGCTGACCTGGGGCGCCTTCTTTGTCAAGAACCTCATCCCCGTCACGCTCGGCAATATAGTCGGCGGCGCGGGCCTCGTCGGCCTGCCCTACTGGGCGGTATATCTCCGCCAGAAGAAGGCCAAGTAAGGCTTAAGGCTTCAACGCCTGCATAAATCCGTCCATCGCCGGGCACTGCAGGTCCCCGGCGATGACGGTCTGCCCGTATACGATCATGTCGGCGACGACCTCCTCGTCTCCCTCCCAGTTCGTAACGCGGTAGGTATACCGGGTGGCTTCCATGCCGCCGTAATCCTCAAGCGGAAAACCCTGTTCGCGCTGGAGAGCGATATAGTCGGCATATACCCCGCCGAAAGTGCGCGGGATGACGACGGTACGGCTCTCCAGCGGTTCTGCTTCGACCTCCCGGCCGAGAGAGCGCAGCCAGGCGACCCTGTCGGCGTTACGGCTCATGTCGGGCGCGCCGGCGGCCTTTCCCGCCGAGCTCAAAGCGACTGCGAGTATGACCGCGACTATGACGGCCGCGGCGGCAACGGCAGCCGCGACGATTTTTTTCGGGAGAGTTTTGCTGTATAAACGAACATAACGACACCGCCGTTTTTTTATAAAGCATATTTGTTAAGGAGGCGGCCTATGCCGATATTCAGACTCGAAAGGCTCGTGACCTCGTCGGGCTCTGCGACACGCTCGCAGGCGCGGGGCCTCATTAAGACCGGGCGCGTGCTCATAAACGGCGCTCCCGCCAAGGTCGGCATGCGCATCGATACTGACAGGGATCTCGTTACGCTCGACGGGGAGCCCCTTAACTACGTGCGCCGTGTCGTCTATATGATGAACAAGCCCAAGGGCGTCGTCACCGCGACCGAGGACGAGAAGGAAAAGACCGTGCTCGATCTCATGGACGACTTCGCGAAAAAACGCGGCGTAGCGCCCGCGGGAAGGCTAGACAAGGATACCGAGGGCCTGCTCATCCTGACCGACGACGGCGAGCTCGCTCATAACATAATCGCGCCGGTAAAGGGCGTGGTCAAAACATATGAGGCGGAGGTCTCCGTCGTGCCCGCTCCCGACGCGGAGGAGCGCATCGCCGCCGGCCTCACTCTCTGGGACGGGACGCAGTTCCTTCCCGCGAGGATGGAGCGCCTCGGCGAGTATCAGGTCCGAGTGTTTCTGTCGGAAGGGAAGTACCATGAGGTCAAGCGCATGCTTGCCGCGGTCGGGGCTCCGGTCGCGAAGCTCAAGAGGGTCGCCATTGGCAGACTGAGGCTTGATCCGGGCCTCGAGCCCGGCGCCTTCAGGCTCCTGTCCGACGACGAGGTCGGGCTGATGTTTGAAGATATTTAGAAGATTTGTAAAAGTCAACAAAAATAAGCGGCAACGTTTGTATGTTCGGTTAATATACATTTTTAAGCGTTTATGTTACAATAAGCACAACTTCTAATAAAGATTGAAAATCAAAAAATAATTTATTCGGAGGTAGAATATGTCCAGCGTAACTATGAAGGGGATCTACAAGAAATACGCGGGCGGCGTCACGGCGGTCTCCGACTTCAACCTTGACGTTGAGGATAAGGAATTTATAATCCTTGTCGGTCCTTCCGGCTGCGGAAAGTCCACGACCCTGCGCATGATAGCCGGCCTCGAAGAGATCACCGCCGGTGAGCTCTACATAGACGGCAAGCTCGTCAATGACGTTCCCCCCAAGGAGAGAGATATAGCGATGGTCTTCCAGAACTACGCGCTGTATCCTCATATGACCGTTTTTGAGAATATGTCCTTCGGTCTGAAGATCCGCAAGATGCCCAAGGATGAGATCAAGCGCCGTGTCGACGAGGCCGCTCAGATCCTTGAGATAGAGCACCTGCTCGACAGAAAGCCTGCCGCGCTTTCCGGCGGCCAGAGGCAGCGTGTCGCGCTCGGCCGCGCCATCGTGCGTAACCCGAAGGTCTTCCTTCTCGACGAGCCTCTGTCCAACCTCGACGCAAAGCTCCGTACCGCGATGCGTTCCGAGCTCGCCAAGCTGCACAAGAAGCTCGCCACCACGTTCATCTACGTTACCCACGACCAGACCGAGGCTATGACGATGGGTACCCGCATCGTCGTCATGAAGGACGGCTTCATCCAGCAGATCGCCGCTCCGCAGTATCTGTATGAGAATCCGGCCAACCTCTTCGTCGCGACCTTCATCGGCACCCCGCAGATGAACACCTGCGAGGGCGAGCTGGTCGACGAGGGCGGCGTGACCTACCTCCGCTTCGGCGAGAAGGCGAAGGTCGCTCTTCCCGAGAGCAAGGGCCGTAAGCCCGAAGTGCTTGCGTATGCCGGCAAGAAGGTCATCTTCGGCATCCGCCCGAACGACATCCATGCCGAGGAAGCCTACATGGCCCAGTATCCCGACTGCGTCGTCGACGTCAAGGTCGAGATGACCGAGCTGCTCGGCGCCGATACCAACCTTTATCTGTCCGAGGGCGACATCCAGTTCACCGGTGTCGTTCCGACCGGCTCCACCAACTGCAAGATGGACGACGAGATCAAGGTCTGCTTCGACGCGAGAAAGATCCACCTCTTCGACTACGAGACCGAGAAGACCATCACCAACTGACAACATACTCTCCGATTTTCAAAAGCCTGCCGTCTCAGGACGGCAGGCTTTTTTTCGTCAAATTTGCGTATGCAGGCTGAAACAGCCCCCCGCGTCAAAAATATTCACAAAAAATAAACGAATTTTTGGAATTTGCGTCTTGAAAAATAACAAAGAAAAGGGTATAGTGTGAAAGAATACTCCATTATGTCAACAGCGTGTATCCGATTTGTAATTTATGCCGGCTTGCCGGCCGGGCAGCGTCCTTGCGTAAAGGGCGCGGGAAAGGGTGGACTCAGATGTCAGGCAGGATCTTCCAGAGCGTTATCGTTCAGATGAAAGAGGCGACAGACCGGGTCATCGGCGTCATGGACAACGAGGGCAACGTCACCGCCTGCAACGAGCTTTCCATGGTCGGAACGCGCCTCGGCAGGGCGGCCGGAGTCATCGGCGAATCCTCCGAATCGCTCATCCGCTACGACGGAAGGACGTTCAAGGTCCTCGGCGGGTACAACGCCGACTTCGACTATGCCGTCTTCGTCGAGGGAACGGACGACGAGGCGAGCTGCGTCTGCGTCCTTGCGGCCATCGCCTTCAACGAGGCGAAGATATATTATGAAGAAAAGTATGACAAGACCGCGTTCATAAAAAACATCATCTCCGACAACACGCTCATGGTCGACATGTACGTGCGCGCCAAGGAGCTGCACTTCGATATGACCGTGCCCAGGGCGGTCCTGCTCGTCCGCCAGATGGACAAGGTCGAGCCCGCGACCATGGAGGTCATGCAGGGCATGTTCCCCGACAAGCAGCGCGATTTCATCTTTTCAGTCAGCGAGACGGACATTGTCCTCATCAAGGAGCTTCTGCCCGGCATGGGCAGCGAGGAGCTCGGCAAGATAGCCGAGCAGATCTCCGGCACGCTCTCATCCGAGCTCTACGTCAAGACCGTCATCGGCGTCGGCAGCGTCGCCAACCACCTGCGCGAGCTCGCCGAGCGCTATAAGGAGGCGCAGGTCGCCATCGAGGTCGGCAAGGTGTTCGACAATGAAAAGAGCGTCATGTACTATGACAATCTCGGCATCGGCCGCCTGATATACCAGCTCCCGACGACTCTCTGCGAGATGTTCATCTCCGAGGTCTTCAAGAAAAACCCCATAGACGCGCTCGATCAGGAGACGCTCTATACGATAAACAAGTTCTTTGAAAACAACCTGAACGTATCCGAGACCTCGCGCAAGCTGTTCGTTCACAGAAACACCCTCGTTTACCGCCTCGACAAGATCAAGAAGCTGACGGGGCTCGACCTGCGCGAATTCGAGAACGCCATCGTCTTCAAGGTGGCGCTCATGGTGAAGAAATACCTGAACTCGCAGGAGCAGAAGAGCTGAGCGGAGGCTTACAGAACGCATGATTAGCTTAGAGCATGTCTATAAATCCTATGAAAATGGCACGCCGGCCATCGAGGACGTCTCCTTCGCCATGGACGACGGGGAATTTGCCTTCCTGGTGGGCCCCTCCGGCAGCGGCAAGACCACCATCATCAAGCTGCTCACCGGGGAGATCGCCAGCACCGAGGGCCGCGTGGTGGTCAACGGCTACGACATGGGCAGCATCTCCCGGCG
>JAEFAK010000258.1 GCA_016287555.1 Oscillospiraceae bacterium | reverse complement strand
TCCGCGTCCGAACGGCGGCGCGCCGAGCGCGCGTAGACCTTCGAAAAGCCCTCGTCGTTCCCGTGCGCGACGATCCATGCGTCGCGGTAGGCCGCGAGATATTCCTTCTCCCTCGCGCGCACGTCGAAATCGTAAAAGCGCATGTTGCGCCCGTCGTTGCTGCTCTCCTCCATCCACCAGGTCTCGCGCTTGAAGGTCGAGGCCTCGACGGGGAGATGGTCGTTGTTGTTCATATAGACCACGCGGAACTCGTCCGGCGTGACCTCCAGCAGCGTTATGGCGGTGTTGTCGCAGTGCTGGACGCGCTTTATCTCGTTGGCGGGCACGCCGAGCGCGAACGCGAGAAAATCGCGCATCGCGCCGCCGTGGCTGAACGCGGCGACGGTGCGGCCCTCGTTTTCGGCGGCGATGACGCGGAGCGCGGCGGCAAAGCGCGCCTGAACTCTGTAATAGGGCTCGCCGCCGGGAATGCTCCAGCGGTCGGGGCTCGCGTTATATAGATATATCTGCTCGGGATCGTCGTCCTCGAGCTCGCCCCAGCACCTGTCCTCCCAGGCTCCGAGCGCTATCTCGCGCAGTCCGGGCATTTTGCGTATCTCGAGCCCGCGCGGCTCGGCGGCGGCAGCGGCCGTCTCCATGGCGCGGCGCAGGTCGCTGGAATAGACGGCGTCTATCTGCTCCGGGAGCAGCCTCGCGCGCAGCAGCTCTATCTGGAGCCTGCCGAGCTTGGTTATGCGGCCGTCGTAGCGGCCCTGGATGCGGCGGTAGAGGTTTCCCTCGGCCTGAGCGTGTCTTATGAGGAATATGCGGGTCAATGCAGCTTCACCCGGCCTTTCATGCCTTCGAGCGTAAGCGAATGCTCGTCCAGAAACTTTTCCAGCCCCTCGAGTACCTTTATCGGGGCGAAGGGATCGGCGAGGGTCGCCGTCCCGACGCTGACGAGGGATGCCCCCGCCCATATCATCTCGGCGGCGTCCTCCGCTTTTGAGACGCCGCCCATGCCCATGACGGGGATCTTCACCGCCGAGGCGACCTGCCATACCATGCGCACCGCGACCGGGAGCACGGCGGGGCCGGAGAGGCCGCCCGTATTGTTGGCGAGTATGGGAACTCCCGTGACGGGGTCTATCTTCATGCCGAGCAGCGTGTTTATGAGGCTGAGCGCGTCTGCGCCCGCGTCCTCGCAGGCGCGCGCTATCTCGGCTATGTCCGTGACGTTCGGGGAGAGCTTGGTCATGACGGGGACGCCGCGCGCGGCCTTCTTTACCGCCGCCGTGACGCCCGCCGCGCCCTCGCAGGTGACGCCGAAGGCCATGCCGCCGGCGCGCACGTTCGGGCAGGAGACGTTTATCTCTATCATGTCCACGCCCGCGTCGGAGAGCTTCGCCGCCATGAGGGCGTAGTCCTCCGGCGTCGGCGCGGAGATATTGGCGATGATCTTCGTATCGAAGCCGCGCAGGAAGGGCAGCTCTTCGCGTATGAAGGCGTCGACGCCGGGATTTTGCAGCCCGACGCTGTTGAGCATGCCCATGGGCGTCTCGGCTATGCGCGGGGAGGGGTTGCCGCCCCTCGCCTCGGGCGTGAGGCCCTTGACGCATATCCCGCCGAGGCGGGAAAGATCGTAGTATTCGGCGTATTCGCGCCCGAAGGCGAACGTGCCGGAGGCGACGGTCACGGGGTTTTTGAAGTCCACGCCCGCGAAGGACACATGCATATCAGCCATTCCAGTCGACCTCCTCCGCCATGAATACGGGCCCGTCCTTGCAGGCGCGCGCGACGCTCCCGTCCGTCAGCCTTACGGCGCAGACGAGGCACGCGCCCACGCCGCAGCCCATGCGTCTTTCCATGGAGACCTGCAGCGGCGCTCCCGCGCAGACCTTCGCGAGCGCGCGGAGCATGGGCTCCGGCCCGCAGGCCATTATGGCCGCGTAGTCCCCGAGCCTGCCGGAGACGAGCTCCGTGACGAAGCCGCGGCGGCCGAAGGTCCCGTCGTCGGTCGCTATGTCCAGCCTGCCGACGCGGGAGGCGAACTCCTCCGT
>JAEFAK010000045.1 GCA_016287555.1 Oscillospiraceae bacterium | reverse complement strand
TATTGAGGCTTATGACTGGAACGTTGGATTTTTCAGAAAGAACGGCTATGAGAAAGTGACCGGCATGCTTGAGGATTATCCGAAAGGTCACACCATGTACTGCATGGAGAAGCCTCTTTGAATATCGGTTTTATGGAAATGACACAAAGCGAGGTGATCGCTTGAAAAGAGTGATCGTCGGATTATCGGGAGGGGTAGACAGCGCGGTCGCAGCCTTTCTCCTCAAGCGGGAGGGGTACGACGTCGTCGGCGTCACTCTGCGCACATGGACCGGCGCGGACGGGAACGAGTCCCGCTGCTGCGAGATCGACGACGCCAGAGAGACAGCGCGCTCGATAGGCATACCGTATCACGTTTTCAACTGCGTATCCGCGTTCGAGGATAAAGTCGTAAAGCCGTTCGTCGACGATTATCTTCACGGCATGACTCCGAATCCCTGCGTCGTATGCAACCGGGAGATAAAATGGGAGCGGCTGCTCTATCACGCGAAGGTGCTCGGCGCAGATCTCGTCGCGACGGGGCACTATGCCTGCGTGGTGAGGCTCGAAAACGGTAGGTATACCGTCCGCAAGGCGTCCCACGCCGAGAAGGATCAGACGTACATGCTCTACCGCCTGACGCAGGAGCAGCTCGCAAGAACGCTGATGCCGCTGGGGGATTACTCCAAGGCGGACGTCAGGGAGACAGCGCGGGAAGCCGGCATAAGCGTCGCGGAAAAGCCCGACTCGCAGGAGATATGTTTCGTCGCCGACGGCGACTACGCGGATTTCATCAGGGAGCATGAAAACGGAGCAGTGCCCGGAGAGGGCGATTTCGTCGATGAGGCCGGAAGGGTCCTGGGCAGGCACAGAGGCGTCATCCATTATACCGTGGGGCAGCGAAAGGGCCTCGGCGTCGCGTTCGGAAGGCCCATGTATATTAAGGAGATACGCGCCGACAGGAATGAGATCGTGCTCGCAGGATTTGAGGAGACCTACGCCAAAGCCGTCGTCTGCAGGGACATGAATTTCATGAGCATCCCCGAGCCTGAGACGGGCGAAGCGGTCCGGTGTCTGGCGAAGGTGAGATATCGCCATTCCGGCTGCGGGGCGGCGCTGGAAAACCTCGGCGGCGGCAGCTTCAGGGCGGATTTTGACGCGCCCGTCCGGTTTGCCGCGCCCGGGCAGTCTGCCGTGTTCTATGATGAGGATGGACGCCTGATGTGCGGCGGCGTCATCTCGGAAGTGATCTTTTCATAAAAACAGCATCGCATGTTAATAAGACTGAAAGACGTATCGCGGAAGGAGGGCGGCGCGGGAGCGCCGTGTGAAAAATGAGAAAGTATTCGCATTTGCTGTCGCCCATAATGATAGGGGGCCAGCTCTTCAGAAACAGGATATTCAACGCGCCGACCGGCCTCGCCATAGAGCCGGAGCGCTACTCCGTCGGCTATTATGAGCGCAAGGCCATAGGCGGAGCCGCCATGGTCTGCATAGGCGACGGCTGCCCGAATATCGCCGGGCGCGCCCGGAGCTCGCAGATAGACCTCTGGGATACGACGTACAGGCAGAGCCTCGCCGACATGGCCCAGTCCATAACGCGCCACGGCGCCGTCGCCTCCATGGAGCTTCTCGACGCCGGCACGCAGGCCAACTACTCCAGGTCGCTGGGCTATGAGCTCTACGGCCCCGTCGAGGGCGTGACCGCGAACGGCGCGCCGATAAGGATGATGGACGAGGACAAGATCATGCAGGTCATCGAGCAGCACGCCAAGGCGGCGAAGTACTGCCAGGAGTGCGGCTTCAACATGGTCACGATCCACGGCGGCCACGGCTGGCTGATAACGCAGTTCCTCTCGAAGGAGAACAACAGAAAGGACAGGTGGGGCGGCAGCATCGAAAACCGCGCCCGCCTCGCCAACGCCATCATAGACCGCATCCATCAGGTCTGCGGCAGCAGGTTCCCGGTCGAGATACGCATCGTCGGCGACGAGGTCTATGAGGGCGGGTATAATATCGAGTTCGGCATCGACCTCGCCCGCCAGCTCGAGGGGCACGCCGACCTCATCCACGTCTCGACGGGCTCGCACGAGGTCCCGGAGGTCTTCACGGTCACGCATCCGAGCATGTTCCTCGCCGACGGGTGCAACGTCAAGTATGCCGCCGAGATAAAAAAACATATAAAGAATACGCCCATTGCGACCGTCGGCGCGCTCTCCGACCCCGACCAGCTCGAGGAGATAATCGCCTCCGGGCAGGCGGACGTCGTCGAGCTCGCGCGCGGGCTCATATGCGATCCGGACATCCCCATAAAGCTCGCCGCCGGGCGCGAGGATGAGGTGCGCCGCTGCATGCGCTGCCTGTTCTGCTTCTCGCACCATATGCACGCCTCCGTCATAAACTGCGCCATAAACCCCGAGATAGGCCATGAGTACGAGCTGACCAACAATCAGATCGCGGCGCCGAAGGCGCTGAAAAAGGTCCTCGTCGCGGGCGGCGGCATCGCCGGCATGCAGGCGGCGCTGGAGGCCGCCGAGCGCGGCCACGAGGTCATACTGTGCGAGAAGTCGGACGCCCTCGGCGGCGCGCTGCGCTGCGAGAAGCTGGTCCCGTTCAAGAAGAATCTGGATAATTACATAGAGCTGCAAAAGCGCCTCATCGGGAAAAACGGAAAGATAGACGTCCGCCTCAATACGGCGGTGACGCCGGAGCTGGCGAAGGAGATAGCGCCCGACGTCATCCTCGCCGCTCTCGGCGCGAGACCGATAAAGCCGAACATCCCCGGCATAGACGGGCCCAACGTCGTCGGCGCGGAGGAACTCTATTATGCCCCGGAGAAGGCCGGGAAGAACGTCGTCATCCTCGGCGGCGGCCTCGTCGGCATGGAGCTCGCGATCTTCCTGTCCATGCTCGGCAGGAAGTGCACCATCGTCGAGATGCTGCCGGACCTGAACGCCGGCGGGAACAACCTCCACGCCCTCGCGGTCTACTGGCAGCTGAGAAAATACGGCATCCACGCGACCACCGGCACCAAGGCGCTGGAGATAACGGACAGGGGCGTGCTCTGCGAGTACGTCGGGACGACGCCGAGCGAAAAGAGCGTCTTCGATATGCCGAAGATATACCCCGACGGGCAGAGCGGGACGCATCTCTACGAGGCGGACACCGTCGTCTACGCCGTCGGCCAGAGGCCGCTCACGGCCGAGGCCGTCGCCCTGCGCGACTGCGCGCCGGAATTCGCCGCGATAGGCGACTGCGTCGTCTCCAAGGATATCTGGACCGCGACGCGGACCGCCTACTACATAGCCAGAGACATAGGCAGATATTGAGATAAAGGAGCGACGAGAATGGACAGCAGGACGATGCCGAGCCCCGAAGAGCTTGAGAAAATGCTCGAAAAGGCAAAGAAGGAAGCCGAGGCCGCCCTCGCGAAGCTGACGCCCGAGCAGCGCGCCGAGGCCGAGATGAGGGCGAAAAAGCTCATGGAAGAGGACGCCGCCGCCATGCGGGAGCTCGTCGAGAGCGCGTCGAAGCTCTCCGCCGGAGCCGCGCCGAAGGCCGCGCGGGAATGCCCCCACTGCCTCGCCCCCGTCGGGAGCGGGAGAGTCTGCGAATACTGCGGCAGTCCGCTGGAAGACTGAGCTGAGGATGGAGATAAGGGCCGAAAAGGTCGAAAAGGGGACGCCGCTCGCCGCCGCGCTTATCGGGTTCGTCGAGGGCTTTTCCTGGGTAGAGGTCAGAGAGCACACCCTTCAAAGGCTGCGCCTTTGGCAGTTCGAGGATTGGGAGACGCCCTTCGCCGCGCTGGCGGACGGGCGCGTCGTCGGCATGGCGACCGTCTCGAAGACGGATTACTACCCCCTGCCGGAGATATTCCCCTGGGTCTCGACCATATTCGTGGAGGAGGCCTGCCGCGGCCGCCGCATAAGCGAAAAGCTCATCGACGCCGCCAACGCCTACGCCGCCGCGCTCGGCTTTGAGAGGACCTATATCCCGACCGGGCACGTCGGCCTCTATGAAAAATACGGCTATTCTTACCTCCGCGATATCGTCAATTACGCCGGCGGCGTCGACCGCCTTTACGCAAAGCAGCTGAAAAACTTACATAAAGGATCGAAGCAAGAGTATGGAAATGTATGATCTCTACACAGCCGACCGTGAGCGGACCGGGAAGACAATGGAGCGCTGGGAGCAGGCGCCCGAGGGCTATTACAGGCTCGTCGTGCATATCTGCATCTTCAGCTCCGACGGAAGGATGCTCATCCAGCAGCGCCAGCCCTTCAAGCGCGGCTGGGCCAACATGTGGGACATCAGCGCCGGCGGCTCCGCCATTGCCGGCGAGACGAGCCGTCAGGCCGCCGAGCGCGAGCTGCGCGAGGAGCTCGGCATCAAGCTCGAGCTGCCGCGCCCGTCGCTCACGATCCACTGGGAAAAGGGCTTCGACGAATACTTCATCGAGACGCTCGACGTCGACCCCGCGTCGCTGCAGCTGCAGCCCGAGGAGGTGCAGGCGGCGCGCTGGGCGACGAAGGAGGAGATACTCGCTCTCATTGCAGAGGGCCGGTTCGTCCCCTATGACAGGAGCATGATCGAGCTCCTGTTCTACCGCCGCAATACCCGCAGCTCCGTCACGCTGCCCGACGCCTCGATGCGGAAAAAGCCCTGAGGACCATGGACATTACTCATCATTACATCGAAAAGGGGAGCGGCGAGCCGCTCATCCTGCTCCACGGCAACGGCGAGAACTGCGGCTATTTCAAAAAGCAGCTCGACGTCTTCGCAGAGCGTTATCACGTTTACGCCCTCGACACCAGAGGCCACGGGCAGACCCCGCGCGGCGCCGCGCCTTTCACGATAAGGCAGTTTGCCGGGGACCTTCTCGGCTTCATGGACGCGCAGGGGATAGGGCGGGCGCATATCCTCGGCTTTTCCGACGGGGGCAACATCGCCATGGTATTCGCCATGGAGCACCCGGAGCGCGTCGCCCGCCTCATACTCAACGGCGCGAACCTGACCTCCCGCGGCGTGAAGCTCTCGACGCAGCTCCCCATCGAGCTGGGGTACAGGATAGCGAAGCTTTCCGGAAGCGCGCAGGCGAGAGCTCACGCGGAGATGCTCGGACTCATGGTCAACGACCCGAACGTGCGCCCGGAGGAGCTTTCTAAAATAACCGCGCCGACGCTCGTCATCGCCGGGACGAAGGACCTCATCAAGGAGTCGGAGACGCGGCGCATAGCGGCCTCCATTCCCGACAGCAGGCTCGTCTTCATCTCCGGCGACCACTTCATCGCGCGGAGGAATCCGGAGGATTTCAACCGCGCCGTGCTGGATTTCCTGACAGAGCGGCCCCGCGCGGAAGAATAACGCCCAGAAGAGTGTTGATATGACGCTTGATCTTTATAAGCCCGAATATGAGGAACTGTGGTTCCGCCGCCTGATGCTCGAGGACGGGGCGACCATGAGCTATAACCGCGCCTGGGGCGGGACGATCCCGTTCCCGGAGACGGAGTGGCGCGAGTGGTACGAGCACTGGGTCGCGCATCCCGAGGGCATGCGGTTTTACAGATACCTGAAGGCCGGCGGAGATCTCGTCGGCGAGGCCGCATGGCATTACGACGCGGAGCGTGATATATACGCCGCCGACGTCATCGTATACGCTCCGCACAGGGGCAGAGGCTTCGGCGGGGAAGGGCTTGACCTGCTCTGCCGCGCCGCCGCGGAGAGCGGCATAGCCGTCCTGCGCGACGACATCGCCATAGATAATCCCGCCATAGGGATGTTCCTCCGCCGCGGCTTTGTTGAGGAATACAGGACGGATGAGATAATAATGCTGAAAAAGGACCTGAAGCCGTGCGATTAGAGACGGAAAGGCTTTTTATCTATCCCGTCTCCGACGGGGAGATGCGCTCCCTCGCGGAAAGCGAAAAGGACCCGGAGCTTCGCAAGGCGTATTCCGAGATGCTCCGGGGCTGCCTCGACTTTCCGGAAAGCAGAGCGTGGTACGCCGCGTGGGATATGGAGCTGCGCGATAGTCCCGGGACCGTTGCCGGAGACCTCTGCTTCAAGGGACCTCCCGAGGGCGGCGCCGTCGAGGTCGGCTACGGCCTGCGCGCGGGCTTTTGCGGAAAGGGCTATATGACCGAGGCGCTCAGGGCTCTCTGCGCGTGGGCGCTCACGCAGCCGGGCGTCATGCTCATCGAGGCCGAGACGGAGCCGGGGAACGCCGCCTCGCAGGCAGTGCTCGCCCGCGCGGGCTTCGTCCCGACGGGGAAGGTCGGGGAAGAGGGCCCGCGCTTCGTCCTGCGCGGAGCCGGGAAGGATAGTTAGCTGAAAGAGAGGGAACGCAAATGTATGAGCTTCCGTTCAAATATGTCCGCGTGCAGGGCAAGGAGCTTGCGAAGAACACCATGTACGCCAAGGGCATATTCAGCATGTGCTGGCAGCTCATCCAGAACGACGTCATGGACGAGGAGGACGCGGGCCTGTTCCGCGAGATAGACGGCTGGTTCGCGGAAAACCTCCCCTGGCCGCCGCAGTGCAGGAATCAGGAGCCCGTCGTCTGCTGGTTCAAGACCGAGAACTCCGAGGAGATGCTGAAGATGCTCCGCCCCGCCATGTGGCTGCTGGACAGATACCGTCACCCCTATTTCCTCGTCTATACCAACGACCCCGGCGAGATAGTCTATGAGGACAGATACCAGATCGCCGCGAGGGCGGACGGCTTCCTCAGCATCGAGGAGCTGCAGCCGTCCTGGTCTCCGGAGGACGGGAAGGAATGAAGTTCGGGTTCATAAACCTCTGCGGGGCGATCGCCGTCGCGGTCATGCTCATCCCGAACGTCGTCTACGCGCTCAAATACAGGGACGAGAAAAATCTCTGCACGAACAAGGCGATGAACGTCGCCGAGCAGATCGGACGCTTCGGCTGCATCATCCTCATGTGGCTGCCGCTGCTCGTTTGGAAGTTCGGCTTCGCGAGCGTCCCCGAGGCGCTCGTTTATTTTGCCGGGAACGCGAGCCTGCTCATCGCGTATCTCGCCGTTTTCGGCGTGTATTTCCGCAAAAAGACGAAGGGGAGGGCGATCGCCCTCGCCGTGCTGCCCGCGTGCGTCTTCCTGCTGAGCGGGCTGACCCTGCGCCACTGGCTGCTCGTCGGCTTCGCGGCGCTCTTCGCCGTCGGGCATATATACATAACGGTCAAAAACGCGGAGGCCTCCGCGTCAGAAGGAGAAGACCATGTGCACGAGCATAGTTTCGAATAAGAAAAAGACCATAGTCGGCTGGAACCTCGACCTCGCCGACATGGAGCACCGCGTCCGCGTGACGGAAGGCGGCGTTTTCATCGAGGTGAACGACGCGGCGGAGGGCTGGATGCCGCTCTTCGGCGCGAACACGCGCGGCGACTTCGTCGGCATGCCGACCTGCTGGCCGCACGATGCGCGCAGCGATCCCCCCGGCGAAGGGGAGAACGTCATCATGCTGGATATAGACCTGCTGCTGCAGAAAAAGACCCTCGCCGAGGTGCGCGCGCTGGCGGAGACGCGCCCCGTCTTCAGCGTCCCGGGGCTGACGTTCATGTCCGCGCTCTCCGACCGCGCGGGCAACGTCCTGCACATCGTCCCCGGGCAGGGCGCGAGGTATTATGAGAAGCCGGAATATAAGATACTGACGAATTTTTCGCCCTTCAAGGGGGACAGCGAAAAGCACCCCTGGATGGGACTGGACAGATACCGGAAGGCGGAGGAGATGCTCCGCGCCGCGCCGGAGGATTTCGGCGTGCGGGACTGCTTCGCCGTCCTTCGCGCCGTCTCGCAGGAGGTGTGCCCGACGGTCGTCTCCATGGTCCTCGACGCGGACGAAATGACCGTCCGGTGGTGCGAGGACAGGCAGTGGGGCAAGGTCCGCTGCGCGAAGCTCGGGCCGGACGGAGCGAAGGAGGTCGAAGCCGATGCTCTCGCGTTTTGACGGGCGGCGCGTCCGCGTCACGACGGAGGACGGGCTCGTGCTCGTCGGCAGGGCGGAGGCCCTTCCCCCGGGCTACGGGCTGGCCGAATTCGGCGTCGAGGAGGAGAGCCTTCTCGTGCGCGGAGTGCACGTCTTCCTCTCGCAGATAGCGAAGATAGACACGCTCCCGCAGGCCGGCGCGCCCGACGCGGAGAGCTTCGAGGGGCTGGTCGGCAGCCTGCTCGACGAGCCGTGCCTCATCCTCGACACGCTGCCCGAGCGCGTACCGAAGGACGCGCCGGGGCAGTATTTCGCCGCGGACAGGTACTTCCGCGCGCCTGAGCGCCTCGCCGCGCTATACCGCCGCTTTGCCGAGCTGATGCTCCGCCTGAACTGCTACAGCTCCATGGCCGTCACCTTCGACGGGGGCGAGAGCTGGGAGGCCGAGCCGGAGCCGGAGGGGTTCGCCGCGCGGGTCGAGCGCCTCGGCGGCTTCATGCGCGCCGTGTTCCCGGAGGAGGGCGCGATGCTGGAGCTCGACTCCGGCGATACGTGGATGTCGGTATGGTGCCCGGAGGGTGCCCTGCTCGGGCGCATAAGAAAACTCGCCGCCGCGTCCGGCTTTTTCATCTGGGACGAAAAGGAGGGCAGATAGCCATGGAGATAAAATGGGAGGACGGCTTCGAGATATCCGTGCGCGTCAAGGAGGACGGCGCCGTCGTTTCCGCAAATCCCGAGGGGCTGCGCTCCCTCGCGGGCATACTCATGTCCCTCGCGGAGGCCGCGCCAGGAGCCCACGTCCATCTGGACGAGCACAATTCCCTCGAGGACGGCTCTGCCGGGCTCGTCCTCTGCCGCGAATGACGGCCGGGCGCGTCATAGACGGGGAGCTCGCCCTCATCCCCTACTATCCCGCGCCGGAGACGGCGCTCGCGTGGTATCTCGACCCGGAGCTCTGCCGCCAGATCGACAACAGGCCGGAGCCCTACACGCCCGAGCGGCTGGAGCGCATGTATGAGTGGCTCAATGCGCGCGGCCGCCTCTGGTACATCCGCTATCGCGGCGAGCTCGTCGGCGACGCCGCGCTCAGGGACGACGGCGAGGTCTGCATCGTCGTCCGCCGCGAATCCGAGAATATGCACATCGGCCGCCGCGTCATCCGCGAGCTGCTCGCGGCCGCGCGGGAGGCGGGCATGGCCGAGGTCCGCGCCGTGATATACGGCTTCAACGCCCAGAGCCGCCGGGCCTTCGAGGCCGCGGGCTTTGAGCATGCCGGCGGGGAAAACTACGTCTTCCGCTTCGGCGAAGACGCTTGACGCGCCGCCGGTCCGCAGGATAAAATGAAGAAAAAACGCCGCGTCTGCGGCGAAAAATAAGCAAGAGGTGAAACCGATGATAAAGGACGATCCCTTCTTCTGGTTCAGGGAAAACAGGCTCGCCATTCCGGGCGTAACGCGCGAGCACGTATTCATGCACATTTCCGATACGCACATCGAGGTCGTCGATGAAAACAGCACGCAGGAGGACATCGACAAGGTCAACTACCAGATCGAGCTCTGGAAAAAGTACAAGGGCAAATTCGCGACCGAGGCGGGCGAGCCCTACGGCGAGCCGCAGACCATCCTCAACGTCGAGGCGCTGGACAAGCAGATGGCCCTCGCCGAGGAGCTGAACCCCGAGGCGCTGCTCCTCACCGGCGACAATCTCGACTATATGCACGCCGCCGGCGCGAAGTATTTCGCCAAAAAGCTCGCCGACTACAGCGGAAAGTATATCTGCGTCCCCGGAAACCACGAGGACGCGGCCTGCGAGGGCTGCTGGGAGCCCGGCGTGCGCGTCTATGATTTCGAGGGCTTCCGCTTCGTCGCCGTCGACGACAGCCGCAAGACCGTCTCGCGCGAGGACCTCGACGCGCTCAAGGCGATCTGCGCCGAGGGCGTGCCCATCGTCATCCTCTGCCATGTCCCGTTCTCGACGCCTTACTGCAAAGAGGAGATGAGCAAGCTCATTTCGTATTTCTATTTCGACGAGAATTCCGAGGACCCGAACGCCCGCGAATTCATCGAGCTGTGCGTCGCGAACGACGCGATAAAGGGCGTCCTCTGCGGGCATGTCCACAGCTACCACGCCGTCGAATACGCCCCCGGCAAGCCGCAGATCATCGGCTCGCAGGGCATGGCCGGCGCCGTGCACATCTTCACGGTCTGCTGACAAGCCCGCCGCACAAAAACAAAAGCCTGAGAGCTTTCTGCTCTCAGGCTTTTTTCAGCTTACGAGTCCGTATTTGACCTTGATGCGGTCGAGCTTTTCGAGCATCGGCTCCGCCGCGAACCAGAGGAATATCCATGTCGCCGCGGCGTGCACGCAGTCGACGGGGAAGCCCGTCACGTAGTAGGTCAGCAGTATCTTCCAGTTTATCTCGTGCACCCACGTTATCGCGGCGGCGGGGTTCATTATCCCGCCGTAGATGACTATGGCGGCGAGCGCCCCGAAGATGCAAAGCGGCAGCCGGCTCCGGCGCAGCAGCCCCTTGCGGAAGAGCACCCCCGCGAGGAAGCCTATTATGCCCGCGGCGAACATCTGCCACGGCGTCCACGGCCCCTGCGAAAAGACCATGTTCGATACCAGCATCGTCACCGCGCCGACGAGGAAGCCCGTCTCCCCGCCGAAGGCGACGCCCGCGATGATGACCAGCGCGAGCACCGGCTTGAAGCTCGGCAGCATGAAGAAGGCGATGCGCCCCGCGACGCCTATCGCGCAGAGCACGGCGATGATGACGAGCTCGCGCGGCTGCGGCTTGCGCCCCTCGAATATGAGGAAGAACGGCGCCATGCACTCGACGAGAACGAGCAGCGAGATGAAATAGTATTTGCGGCCGGAGAGGTAGACCTCGCCGACGAAAAGCGTCACGGGGATGAGCAGGATTATCAGCGCCGCCGCGAGGACCGTCCGCTTCGAGAGCTTCCGCTTCTCGCGCGGGGTCTGGATCGCGTAGTCCTTCCGCGCCGAGCGCCGCGTCACGGCGAAGGCGAAAATGAGCAGGCAGGCGACGAGCAGCCCGTAGCGCAAAAGCTGGCTCCCCGCGAGGACGCTCAGGCCGCCCTGACCGACGAGCGTGCTGAGGTCCGTCACGCCGAGGACCTGGATAAAGAGCGCCAGCGCCCCCG
>JAEFAK010000044.1 GCA_016287555.1 Oscillospiraceae bacterium | reverse complement strand
CCGGGCGACGGGGACCTCCGTAGCCTTCTGCCTAGCCGCGGGCGCCGGACTGACGGCGATAGGCCTCATCTTCACGCCCGCCTTACTGCGCCTGCTGCATACCCCGGAGGACACGATAGCCTCCGCGAGCACTTATCTGCGCATCGTCTTTGCGGGCGTCGTCCCGCTGCTGCTTTATAATATCGAGGCCGGCATACTCCGCGCCGTCGGCGATTCGCGAAGCCCCTTCATCTACCTGCTGATAAGCTGCGTATCGAATATCGCGCTCGACCTCGTCTTCGTAGTCGTCTTCCGGCTCGGCGTTATCGGCGTCGCCGTCGCGACCGTCATGTCGCAGGTCATCTGCGCGACGCTCGCGACGATAAAGCTCATGCGCTCGCGCGAGCCGTACCGCATCAGCCTGCGGGAGATACGCTTCGACGGGCGGCTGCTCAGGCGTATGATGCACATAGGCGTCCCCGCGGCGCTGCAGGCCTCGATGTACAACGTCTCAAACATGATCTTGCAGGTTTATGTAAACCTGCTCGGTACGACCGTCGTCGCCTCCTGGTCGCTCTCGGGCAAGATAGACGGCTTCTACTGGGCCTGCGCGAACGCCGCGGGAACGGCCGTCATGAACTTCGCGGCGCAAAACTGCGGCGCGGGCCGCATGGACAGGGTCAAGGCCGGAACTTCCCTCAGTCTGAAGATCTTTACGGCGGTCACGGTCGCATTCTCGCTCCTGCTGCTCGCGATAGGAAGGCCCGTCCTTCCCGTCTTCACCAACGACAGGGCCGTCGTCGATACGACATGGCTCGTCATGCTCTACATAGTCCCCGCTTACTTCACATGGACGTTCATCGAGATACTCTCGGGCGTCCTTCGCGGCGTCGGCGACTCGGTCGTCCCGGTCGTCATCTGCGGGCTGGGCATATGCCTGCTGCGCGTCGTCTGGATAGTGATAGCTTTCCGCTTCTTCCCGACGCTGCTGACGGTCTGTCTCTCCTACCCGATATCCTGGATCGTCACGGACGTCGCCTTCGTCATATACTACGCGAAGGGCGGCTGGCAGAAGCGGATATCGCATCTGACTTAGATCGCAGAAAAAAAGCTCCGTTCCTCAAACGAGGAACGGAGCTTTTTTGATACTCGTCATCCGGCGAAGAATAGGCCGTCGAAAAACTCGTCGATGGGCGTCCCTTCGATAGTCTGCGGCCAGCCGCCGTCCGTGTTGACCCAGATGCGGTAGCACGTGTCGTCTGTGCGGAGATCGCAGTAATACTTGTTGTCCGTCGCGAACTGGGTGAGCTCCGTGCCTGCGGGTATGGTCGCGTAATCTATGAGCTCGCCGGTCTCCATGTCGACCGTCCAGGTCTCGTAGTCGCGCTTTATGGTCAGCGTGACGCCGTCTTCGACGAAATAGGCCGTATCGAGAGCCTCCGGCAGCCCGAAGGCGCCCACCCGGAAGGGCTTCCAGACCGTCGAAGTGCTCAGGATCTGCGATCTGGCGGACAGGAAGAAGAGGTACGGGTCGGTCGGCTCTTCAGAGAAGCCTCCGAAGAACTCGCCCGCGAACCTCGCGGCGTCGCTGTCGAGCGAATAAATGAGTATGTCTCTGTAATCGTTGTCGAGGAAGCACTCGAAGTAAAGATAGTTCCGGCCGGCCCTGCCGGTATACATGAAGTAGACGTTGGCGCCGTAGGCCGTGATGTTGACCGCTTCTCCGTAGCCGTCGACGTAGACGGTGATGCAGGAGATATCGCCGTTATCGTCGGTCTCGATCTCGAAATAGATCTCCTCGTCCGCGCCGTCGCAGTCGATATCCTCATAGACGGCGTCGCCGCCGGTCACGTTCTCGACGTAGGGCTGCGCATCGGGAAGAGCGCCCGCTCCGCAGGCCGCGAGGCCGAGCGCCGCGCCCGCCAGGTCGGTCTCGCTCTCGTCCGGATCGGAGAGATACATGACCCCGCCGTCCTTTTCCAGAACGAAGTAGCCGAAATGCGGCATCTTGTAGTTGGCGCGCTCTGTCATCATATAGGTCAGGTCAAAGGTGCCGTCGCCGTTGTCTTCGGAGGAGTAGACTCCGTGCATTATCCTCGGGATATCCGTCTCGTCGCGGTCGAGGAAATACATCGTCCCGTCATCGTTCAGCTCCAGATAAACGGTATGGTAGTCGAACTCATCGTCGTAGTAGTCGCCGCGCCAGCTTCCGGTCGGGACCGGGCCCTGCTCGCCCTCAAGGTACTCGCGCAGATAGCCCACGTCGTCGTAGGGCTCTATCCTCTCATAAAAGGCGTCGGGCTCGCCCTCCCGGCTGAGGACTATGCCGCCGTCGCTCAGCGTCAGCGTGCGCGGGAAGGAGAATCCCTCATAAGAGCCCGTAAAGGAGTTGCCGTCGTAGGGCAGGGCCAAGAGATCGATGGAGTCGGCCTCCGTGTCGTCGAGCTCATTGTCGTCAAACGGGAAGAGCTCCTCGCCCCAGAAGCTGTATACCCCGGAATACTCGGCCATGAGCTTTCCACCGACGGTGTAGATGTCGAGCTGGGTCTCCTCCTCGGACTGGGGATTGATGATATACGTCCCGCATATGCGCTCAAGGAGAGGTCTGTCGTCGACGACGGGCTCCGGGGTCGGCGTAGGCTTCGGTTCGTGGGAAGGCTTCGGAGTCTTGGTCGGGGCGGGAGTTTCGGTCGGCTTCGGAGCGCGCGTGGGCTCCGGCGCGGCTGTCGCGGTCGGCTCCGGCTCTTCGGAGGGCCTGACGAGCTGCACTATCTTCTCCAGCGGCCCGCAGGCGCTCAGCGAGAGCAGCAGCGCGAACACGCAAAGCAAGGCTATGGCCTTCTTCATTTCAGCTTCCCCCTTTTTGTCAGTCTGCGGCGATTATGCCTCTGTTGATCTTCATCGTGAGGATGCGCAGAACGCTCTCGTTGATGCGCTCCTCCGTCAGGTTGCCGTTTTCGACGGCCTTGATTATCGCGTTTATCGTCTTATCGGGAGTCGCGGGACAGAGCAGCATATCCACGCCGGCGGAAATGGCCTTGACGGCTATGTCCTCCTCCCCGTAGTGGTCGGTCAGCGCCTTCATCTGCAGAGCGTCCGTCAGGACGACGCCCTTGAAGCCCATCTCGCGCCGGAGAAGCCCCGTCACGATATCGGCGGAAAAGAGCGCCGGCTCTTCGGAGACGTCCTTGACGATGAGATGGCCCATCATGACGGCGTCTGCGCCCGCGTCGATGCCCGCCTGGAAGGGCTTGAGCTCGTTTGCACGCAGCTCGTCTAGGGTCTTATAGATGTACGCCGAGCCGTAGTGCGTATCGGCGGCGGTGTCGCCGTGGCCCGGGAAATGCTTGAGCGTGCAGCCCACGCCGCCCGCGTGGAAGCCCTCCACCGCGGCGGGGACGAGCAGCGCGGCCTGATCGAAATCATCGCTGTACGCGCGGTCGCCGATGACCGTATTGTCGGGATTGGACCAGACGTCGGCCACGGGCGCGAAGTTGAGATTGAAGCCGAGCGCGCTCATGTCGGAGGCTATGGTCTGCGCATTGGAGCGGGCCTTCTCGGGGCCGTCGTCCTTGAACTTGAGCATGGCCTCGATGCGCGTCGTGCCGACGGTGCCCATAAGGCGCGTCACGCGGCCGCCCTCCTCGTCAGTGCAGAAGAGCAGCGGGATCTCGACGAAGTTCTGCGTATTCTTGAGCATGGCCTTGACCTGATCCTTGTTGACCAGGTTCGAGGTATCGTAGTAAAGGCCGCCGACGGGGTACTGCTCGAGCGCCCTGCGCGTCGTCTCGCCGCCTACGGTGACGGGGCTGACGCCCGTGATGTCGCTCGGCTTGACGATGATGAGCTGGCAGACCTTTTCGCGCAGCGTCATGCCCTCAAGGATGTCGTAGGCCTGGGTCGGGTAGCTCACGGGCTCAGGCGTCGGCTCGGGAGTGGGCTCAGGCGTCGGCTCCGGGGTCGGTTCCGGAGTGGGCTCCGGGGTCGGCTCAGGCGTCGGGGTCGGAGTCGGCGCGGGAGTCGGCTCCGCAGTCGCGGTCGGGGTCGGAGTCGGGACCGGTTCGGGCGCTTTTTTGAACGCCCCGGTCGCCAATAGGACGACGGCGGCGATTATCGCGAGCAGGATGACGATTGCGAGGATGATAAGTCCCGGCTTCGTCTGACCTCTCATTTCATGCTTTCCTCTGGCCATGGTTATCCCCCCGTTTTATCGCGTCCGTTCAGTCTTCAAGAAGCTTCTTGACTTCCTGGATATATTTCGTTATCTCGATGTGCTGCGGGCAGAGCGCCTCGCAGGACTTGCAGCCGATGCAGTTGGCGGCCATCGTCTCGGGCTTTATCATCATATGATAGAGATGGCGCGAGCTGTCGGGCACCTTATACGTAATGAGGTTGTTGTAATGGCGCATGTAGAGAGGAATGGGCAGCTTTTTCGGGCAGCCGCGCGTGCAGTAGGAGCACTGCGTGCAGGGGATGCGCGGCACGGCCTTGATGCGCTCGACGACCTTCAGCGTGAGCGCGCGCTCTTCCTCGGTGAGGGGCTTGAAGTTGAGGAAGGTCTTGACGTTGTCCTCGACCTGCTCGACGTTGCCCATGCCGGAGAGGATGACGTATATCCCCTCGAGGCCAGCGACGAAGCGGAATGCCCACGAGGCGACGGAGACTTCGGGATTGGCCGGGAGCAGGATCTGCCCCGCCTCGGAATCGTCGCCGGAGAGCCAGCCGCCCTTGCAGGGCTCCATGACGGAGATGGGCTTGCCGTGCGCGCGGGCTATCTCATAAAGGCGCTTGGCCTGCACCTTCTCGTCCTCCCAGTCGAGATAGTTGATCTGGAGCTGGACGAGCTCCATGTCGGGCTCCTTGTCCAACAGCTCGTCGAGCTGCTCTGGCGTCCCGTGGAAGGAGAAGCCTATGTGCTTGGCGAGGCCCTTGTCGCGCAGCTCGCGCAGGAAGTCGAACGCGCCGAACTGGTACGCTTTCTCTATGGTCGGCTTGGTCAGGCCGTGGAGAAAATACGTGTCGATGTAGTCCACGCCGAGGCGCTCGCAGGAGATCTTGAATATCTTCGGCATATCCTCGGGCGTCGGGCAGTCGGCCATGGAGAGCTTCGTCGTTATCATGAAGCTCTCGCGGGGATAGCGCTCGACGAGGGCGAGCTTGAGCATCTCCTCCGAGCCCTTGTAGATATAGCCCGTGTCAAAATAATTGAAGCCCGCCGCCATGTAGGCGTCGACCATCTTGAAGATCGTCTCGGTATCGACGACGCCGTCCTTCATGGGCATGCGCATGTTCCCGAAGCCGAGGTTGGGCTCTCTTGCCTTTATGTATTCAGCCATTTTGCGGTCCTCCGATATGGTTTTTTATTTTATATATTATATCGCATATATATTATTTCTGCAATAGCGGCAGGGCTTTGCAATCCGCGCGGCAAAGTGATATAATACATGCAGAAAAATCTTGCTATGCAAGCCTTTGCGGCTTTGCCGCCGCTCGCGCTGCCCGCTCTGCAGTTTTGACGGCTTCGCGGAAACGCTCTTGCGAGCAAGCATTTTTGCTCATGGTATATTATAAAACATAACACTACAGGGAGGCCCGGATATGTTCAGCGATCAGAAGATATGGATCGGCCAGTCCGACAGCAGGAAAAATATCTACCTCTACCCCTCTATGGCAAACAGGCACGGGCTCATCGCCGGCGCGACCGGCACGGGCAAAACGATAACGATGAAGGTCCTCGCGGAGTCCTTCTCCGACATGGGCGTCCCCGTCTTCTTCAGCGACGTCAAGGGCGATCTCAGCGGCATGTGCCGCCCCGGCGCGGACACGGAGGACATGCGCGCGCGCATCGAGCGCTTCGGCATCGAGGGCTTTGAGTTCAAGGCCTACCCCACCCGCTTCTGGGACATCTTCGGCGAGGTCGGGCATCCCGTCCGCGTGACGGTCTCCGGCATGGGGCCGATGCTCCTCTCGCGCCTGCTGAACCTCACGGAGGTCCAGTCCGGCGTCCTGAGCATAGTCTTCAAGGTCGCCGACGACAACGGGCTGCTCCTGCTCGATCTGAAGGATCTGCGCGCGATGCTCCAGTACGTGGGCGACAACCGCGCCGAGTTCACGACGATGTACGGCAACGTCTCCACGGCGAGCATAGGCGCCATACAGCGCGCGCTGCTTGCCTTCGAGGCCGAGGGCGGCGAGGGTCTCTTCGGCGAGCCGGAGCTCGACATACGCGACTGGATGCGCACGGACTTCACCGGGCGCGGATATATCAACATTCTGACCAGCACCCGCCTCATCAACAGCCCGACCGTCTATGCGACGTTCCTGCTCTGGCTGATGACGGAGCTCTTCGAGAAGCTCCCCGAGGTCGGCGACGTCGAGAAGCCGCGCGTCGTATTCTTCTTCGACGAGGCGCACTTCCTCTTCACCGACGCGCCCAAGGCGCTCGTGCAGAAGATAGTTCAGGTCGTCAAGCTCGTCCGCTCGAAGGGCGTCGGCGTCTATTTCGTGACGCAGTCCCCCTCCGACATCCCCGACGACGTGCTCGCGCAGCTTTCAAACCGCATCCAGCACGCCCTGCGCGCCTACACCCCCGCCGAGCAGAAGGCCGTCCGCGCGGCGGCGTCGGCGTTCCGCGTCAATCCCGAGTTCAACACCGAGGAGGCCATCATGGCGCTCGGCGTCGGGCAGGCGCTCGTGAGCTGCCTCGACGAGAAGGGCGTTCCGACCATAGTCGAGCGCGCGAGGATACTCCCGCCGCAGAGCCTCATGGGCGCGGCGGATGAGAGCTTCGTCCAGAGCACGATAGCCGCCGATGAATTCGACCTCAAGTACCGCGACAGCGTCGACCGCGAGAGCGCGTATGAGATAATCATGAAGGCGACCGAGGAGCTTAAGGCCCAGAAGGAGGCCGAGCTCGAGGCGGCGAAGGCCGAAAAGGAGGCCGCAAAGGCCGAGAAGGAAGCCGCTAAAGCCGAAAAAGAGGCCGCCAAGTCCGGCAAAAAGACCTCCTCCAAGGCGGGCACGGCCGTCAAGAAGGCCGGGCAGAAGGCCGTCAACAGCGCGGCGTCCTCCGTCGCGACCGCCGTCGGCAACAACCTCATCAATTCCGTCACCGGCGGCAAGAAGACGAGCACCTCGACCATAGCCAAGCGCGCCGCGGGCAACGCCCTCAAGTCCCTCATGCGTTCCGGCACGAGCTCGATAATCCGCGGGCTCTTCGGCAACATCAAGTAAAGCCGATAAAGGCAGAATAAACGACCCCGGCAATACGCTCGTATTGCCGGGATCGTTTATATGTTTTTATGCGCAAAAGCGGGTCAGGCGTCCCTGCGGCGGAAGACGAGCCACGACGCGGCGGTAAAGACGACTATCGCGGCTATGGCCACTATGACCGGGATAGTGCCTTCACCTGGCTCGGCGCTCAGCAGCCATGAGCCTTGGGAAAGCAGTCCTGCCGAGGACAATCCGGACGATATTATCTTGACTGCGATCACGGCAGCGAACGAAAAGGCCAGCGATACGGCCGCCGAGATGAGAGGATGCCTCACGAGGAAGGTCAGAAACATCATGCCGCTGAAAACAGCAAGCTCGAACAGCACGAATCTCAGCTGGGTCCCGACCACGTAGTCATGCGGGAAGCTGTTCAGATCGATGCAGAGCTCTATGCGTACCATGCCGAGGGTCGCGATCACCAGAATGAAAGCTGCGATATAATACCGGACTGCAAGCCATGTAAAGACTGCTGCCCTGCTTTGCCCCGGTACGAGTATATTCCCGATCTTCTTTTTCGATATCTCTCGTCCTATGAAAAAGGCAGGTATGACGCAGCCGAGAAACAAAAGCGCTCCGTATGTATTGGCGTAAGATGTCTCGAAAAGCCAGTCCTGCTTCTGCTTAATAAACTCCTCGTATATCTCTTCCACGGTCAGGTCGTGACGTGTCTCTCCGAGCACCGAGAGCGACACCAGCTCCGGCTTCATATCTTCGTATTTGTCCATGAACATCTGATATGACACGAGGTCGCGGACCGGAGCTGCCGCAAACCAGACTATAAGAGTAAAGGTCAAGAGAAGGACAAGCAGGAACCACGGTCTGCGGATATTCCTGTATGCCTGCATCTTAAGCAGCCCGATCATATCGCTCTCTCCTTTCCCGGCTTAGACGGCACAATGGCCCCGAAGTATTCCTCGACGCTCCCCATGCCGCGCTCGGCCATTCTCGCTTCAAGCTCCTCCGCGGAGAGCTGCTCGACGAGCTTCCCCTTTTCGATGAATATGTAGTCCGTCGCGAAGTCGTCGAGATCGGCGGGCTCATGGCTGGAAATGAGTATCGTCGCGTCGGTTTCCCGATTAGCTTTCAAAAGCAGAGCCTTGGAATCCTCGACGCCGTTGGAATCGAGACCGTCCAGCGGCTCGTCCAGCACCAGCAGCTCCGGGCCGCCGAGGAGCGCGGCTGCTACGCCGTAGAGCTGTTTTTGGATCAATGTGCACGAGCGCATCGTCCTGCCGCCCATGTCCCGGTTTTTCAGTTTGAGCTGTTCACGCAGGCTCTTGATCTCCTCCGCATTGTTCTTCCCTATCAGAAGGCCGTGCATCGTAAGATTGCCTTTAACGGAGAACAAATCATAGTATTTAGGCGCGCCGACGACGGCGCCCATCGACTTTTGTGAGAGGCGAAGTCCCTTTTTGTCGCTGCGGCCGAGTATCTCGACCGTCCCCTCGTAGCGCGGCGAGAGCCCCGTCAGAACGCGCATGAGCGTCGTCTTGCCGGAGCCGTTATTGCCCACGAGGCCGTAGATATGCCCCCGCTTGAGCTCGATGCTCAGACCGTCGAGCGCAGTCTTTGTCCGATATCGCTTCGTTAGTCCTTGCGTGGAAATGACCGTTTCCTGATCGTTCATTCGATGCGCCTCCTTGTTTTATTGTCTGTGCCAGGAGCAGGCTACCAGCCTTGTCAGTATTATTGTATCTTCTCCCCTGTTCTTGTCAACAAAACGGGTACGAAAACCGCTTTTCAGCCCGTGAAACGTCGTTTTGGCGGCATGAAATGTCAACAGCGGGGAAAAAAAGCCCCGGCAATACGGGCGTATTGCCGGGGCAATGATTTCTAAGGGCACGTCAGACTTCCCTGCGGCGGAAGATGAGCCACGACGCGGCGGTAAAGACGGCTATGACGATGAACGAGACGATGACGTGCGGCCGCCAGAATTCGGGCCCCGTCTCGGCGTACCAGTAATTCTCCATGAGCAGCTCGCCCACGGGGGAGATGTGCGGGATGAGCTTGCCCGTCAGCGCCGCGATGCCCGTGAATACGAGCGAGGCTATGGCGGTGGGGATCGGGTTCTTCACAAGGAACGCCACAAACATCATGCCGCTGAATACGCAGAGACAGTAGAGCACGAAGCGCAGCTGGGTATTGACCATGTAGAAGTGCTCGAACTGGCCCGGCTCGACGCTCCATTGGACGCGGACCATGCCGAGAGACGCCGTTATGAGGATGAACGCCGCGAGGAAATAGCGGACGACTATCCAGATGAAGACCGCCGCCCGGCTCTGGCCGGGTATTAGCACGGCCCGTATCTTCCTCTTGCCGAGCTCGCGACCGACGAAGAACGCCGGAATGACGCAGCCGATGAAGGCCAGGCCCCGCGCCGTGCTGAGGTAGCCCTGGCGGAGGTGCTCCTCCTTGTGCGCGAACATGTATACGTCATAGATGTCGCTGACGGTAAGGTCGGGGCGCGCTTCGCCGAGCACGAAGCGCGAGACTGTCGAAGGGCTCATGTCGCCGTAGCGGTTCATGAAGCCCTGATAGGAATACTGGTCACGGAACGGGGAGACGGCGAGCCATACCGTGAGGACGAACGTCGCGACGAGCACGAGGACGAACCACGGCTTGCGGATATTCCTGTATACCTGCGCCATAAGAAGTCTGATCATTTCGTCCCCTCCTTCCCCGTCTGCGCGGCTTTGAGGGCAGCGTAGTACCCGCCGACGTCCTCGACGCCGCCTTCGGCGATCTTTGCTTTGAGATCATCCGCGGAGATCTCCCCGATGACCCGGCCGGCGTCCATGAATATGTAGTCCGTCGCGATCTCGTCGAGCTCCGTCGGGAAATGAACGGAGGCGAGGATCGTGACGCCTTTCTCCTCGCGCAGCTTGGCAAACTCGTCGCGCGCGGCGAGAAGGCCGTCCGTATCGAGGCCGTACATCGGCTCGTCGAGCAGCAGGATCTGCGGGTCGCCTATCATGGCCGCGACTATGCCTGTCACCTGCTTGACGCCGAGCGAGGCGGAACGCAGTCCGCGCTTGCCGACGTGTCTGTTTTTAAGCAGGAACTTCGCGCGCAGGTCCTTCAGCCGCTCCTTGTCGTTCTTTCCGACGAGGATGCCGCGCATCGTCAGGTTATCCCCGACGGAGAGCTCGTCATAGCAGGCCGGAACGTCGATATACGCGCCGACGGACTTTTGCGCCATGCGCAGGCCGTGCTTCCCCTTGCGGCCGAGTATCTCTATCTCGCCCTTCCAGCTCGGGATAAATCCGGCGAGGATACGCAGCAGCGTCGTCCTTCCGGAGCCGTCCCCGCCGACAATGGCGTAGATACGGCCTTTTTTGATATCGATGCTGACGTTGTCGAGCGCGGTCTTTTTCCCGTACCGCTTCGACAGCCCATGTGTGGAAATGACCGTTTCCGGATTATCCACTCCGCTTCGCCTCCCTGTAAAGGCCGGGCGCGCCCTGAGTACTCCGCACCGGTTCGGCCCAGCTTTTTGCACATTATCAATAAAGACAGAGTATCATCCGGCGCTGTTTTTGTCAATAAGTTATACGCTTAAGCGTCATTTTTCTGCAAAACATCGATCTGAGAAAAACATATATGTTAATAAGAGCTTCTCCCGCCGCCGGCGGCGCTCGGCGTCGGCGCCCGGCACTCTCCGAGTGCCTCGGCTCCAACGCTCCCATTCCAGACAAAACAAAAAAGCCGCCCGGTTGGACGGCTTTTTTGTTTGGCAGGGGCAGAAGGACTTGAACCCTCGGCACTCGGTTTTGGAGACCGATGCTCTACCAACTGAGCTATACCCCTTTGCAGACTGGCGAAAAAAATGGTGGGCCTTCAGGGA
>JAEFAK010000257.1 GCA_016287555.1 Oscillospiraceae bacterium | reverse complement strand
CAAGCGCGCCGTGGCTGTACTTGCACACGGCCTCGCTGACGTCCTCCCACCTGCCGACGTCGGCGTCGACCACGCGCTTTTTCGTAACGATCTGGCAGGGGCCGTTCGGATTGAGCTCGTTGGTGGCCTTGGCGTCGAGCCAGCTCACCGCGCCGCAGAGGCCGAGGCGCTCCGGCGTGACCACGCAGACGTGGCTCGGCGAAAAGCTCTGGCAGAGGATGCAGCTGTAGAACACGTCCACGCTCTCGTCCGTGAGCGAGCGCAGGCGGTCGTCGCGGATGTCGTAAACGCGGTTTGCCTCCACGCGGATATTGTTCAGGCGCTTCGGATCGGTGTAGATCGTGACGGCGCATTTGTCGACGACCGAATCGAACTCGCTCTTGAGCTTGGAATAGATCACCTCGCCGAGATGCTTCGCGCGCAGGCCCGCCGAGTAGGCGTACTGGCTGATGCGGATATGGATCATATCGCGCTGGCCTGTGTGCATCACGCCCTCGATGCAGTTGATCCAGGCGTGGAAACGGCGCTCGAACACGGGCTCGAAGTCGCTCTGCATATTCCGGCCCGCCACCTTTGCGACGATGCCGATGCAGGCGTTCATGGGATCCTCCATCTCGTCGAAATCCGGTCCGACAAGCTCGATGCTGTGATCCTGAAGCGCCTTTTCCGGGGCGGTGAGCACCAGCTCGAGGCAGTCGCGGCGGGAACCGTCCATATCCGCGAAGGTCTGCTTTCTGCGCACGATCTCGCCCTCGAACGCGCTGGAGAAGGCCACGGGGATTTCAAAGTCCGCGACCTTGATCTTGATGTCGCGAGCCTCGAGGCTCGTTTCGATGAACTCCATGACGTCCGGCTGCACGATCAGGCTCTTGGGCACGCGCCAGATGTTCTCGGTCTCATTGGTGACGACCGGGAAGCCCATGGCGATCGCGCCGCCGCCGCAGGCGACGGTAATGTCGCGCAGCGGCGCAAAGGCGTTGACGAAGGCGCGGATGCGGTGGAAGGTGTACTCCTGAAAACCGTCGAAATCGCCGGGCTGCACTGCGCCGAAGATGAACGCCGCGCGCACGACCAGCGAGATGATATGGCCGACCGCCCAGATATCTGCGCCCGTAGGCACCACGCGCACGGGAAAGCCCATGCTGATGCCGGTGCGCTCCGCCTGATCGATGATGCCGCCGATCAGGAACACGAAAATACCGCGGCTCTGATAGCCCTTGATCATGTCGCGGGCTTCCTCATCGGAGGGAGCGGGCCCGATCATGACCACGAAGCCGGGGATGTCTTCGGTAACCAGGGGCAGACCCAGAGCACGCACCTCGGCGTCGGACATGGCGCCGTGGTACTCGTCGCCGTAGGGCTTGGGGTTGTCGATGTACTTTACGATCTCGATGATCTCGGCGCACATGGCGGTGGCCAGGCCGGAGCTGAACACGCTGTTGACGCGCAGCTCTTTGGTCAGCCATTTCTCGCGCAGGATCTTCATGGCCTCCTGCAGGTCGGCGAGAGTGGCGACCTTGATCTCAAGATACTGCCAGATGATAGCGCAGGGATAGCCGGTATCGGGGAATCCGACGGCGTGGTCGGCGCCGAACTTCTCCACAGCCGCGGCCAGATCGGCCTCAGCCTTGGCGTACATCAGCTCGCTGCCGGAATGAACGCCCTTGATAAGATGTCTCACGATTTAACTCCTCCTGTTGTCGGTATCGATCTTGTTTTTGATAGCACGGATCTCTTCGACTGTCTCCGTGGCGATGTCATAGGGGGATGCGCACCGGCGGTCGGCATCGGATACCTTGCCGCTGTAATGGATCATGCCCAGCAGATCCTCCGGAGGCACCTGTTCGCGGATGAATTCCTCGTCGGCCTCGTCCCGAACCTTGTTGGCCACCACGCTCACCTTGTGAACGCCCAGATCTGCGGCCAGTCTCTGAACACTGTGGTAGGTCTGGATGCTCCGTGCTCCGGGCTCCACCACCACGATGAACTGGTCCACCATGTCGGTAGTGCCTCGGGAGAGGTGCTCCAGCCCGGCTTCCATGTCCA
>JAEFAK010000256.1 GCA_016287555.1 Oscillospiraceae bacterium | reverse complement strand
GCCGCCATCGCCGCAGAGCGCCGCAGCCAGGTGGGGACGGGCATGCGCAACGAGCGCATCAGGACCTACAACTTCCCGCAGGGCCGCGTCACGGACCACCGCATCGGCCTTACGCTCTATAAGATCGAGGCCATCATGAACGGAGACCTCGACGAGCTCATCGAGGCCCTGCGCACGGCCGATCAGGCGGAGCGCCTGAAGGCCTCGGGAATGGAAGGCGAGAAGGCGTGAAAACGGAGCTTTTATCCTGCGCGACGCCCGCAGAGCGCGAAAAGTCCGTCGCGCGCGCGGCGGAGCTTCTTAAAAAGGGCGAGCTCGTCGGCATCCCGACCGAGACGGTCTACGGCCTCGGCGCCAACGCGCTCGACGCATCCGCCGTGGCGAAGATATTCGCCGCCAAGGGCCGCCCCGGCGACAATCCCCTGATAATCCACGTGACAGGCCCGGACGCGCTTTTTGAGTACTGCTCCGAGGTGCCCGAAAGGGCCCTTGAGCTTGCAGAGCGCTTCTGGCCCGGCCCGCTGACGATAGTCCTGCCGAGCAGGGGAAACGTCCCCCGCGAGGTGACGGCCGGGCTCGATACGATAGCTGTAAGATGCCCGGACAGCCCGCTGACGCTCGAAGTCATCGCGAGGCTCGGCGCGCCGATAGCCGCGCCGTCGGCCAATATTTCCGGCCATCCGAGCACGACCGAGGCGGCGCACGTCATGGCCGACATGGGCGGCAAGATAGCCGCCGTGCTCGACGGAGGACCCTGCCGCGTCGGCGTCGAATCGACGATAATCGACCTCTCCTGCGACCCGCCGAAGCTCCTGCGGCCCGGCGGCATAACGCCGGCGCAGCTCATGGAGTCCGGCCCGCTGGAGCTCGATCCTGCGGTATACAGGCTGCTGGGGCCGGACGAAAAGCCCCGCGCCCCCGGCATGAAATACAGGCACTACGCCCCGCGCGGCGAGGTCACGCTCATAAAGGGCGCGGCGAAGGCCGCCGCGGACTACGTCAATTCCAAGGGCGCGCCGGAGCGCACCGCCGTCCTCTGCTTCGACGGGGAGCGGGAGCTCTACCGCGCCGCCGTCGTCATCGAGATAGGCGCGGAGGAGGACTATGACACGCAGGCCGAGAGAGTTTTCAACGCCCTGCGCCGGGTCGACAGCGACGCGATAGATTTCGTTTTTGCCCGCTGCCCGAAGCCCGACGGGGTCGGCCTCGCGGTCGTAAACAGGCTCGGCAAGGCCGCCGCGCACAGAGTCGTCGAGGTGTGAAATGAAGATAATCGGATTGACCGGCCCGACCGGCGCCGGGAAGACGACGGCGCTCGGCGTCCTCAAGCAGCTCGGAGCCGTCATAATCGACTGCGACGAGGTCTATCACGACCTGCTCGAAAATTCGGACGAGATGCTCGCGGAGCTCCGCTCGGAGTTCCCGGAGGCCTTCGAGACGGGCTCGTTCGACCGCAAGAAGCTCGGCGCGGTCGTCTTCGCCTCGCCCGAGAGGCTGGAAATGCTTAACGCCATCACGCATAAATACGTCGACCGCGAGGTCGCCCGGATAATCGACGACGCCCGCGCGTCGGGAGCTCCCGCCGTCGCCATCGACGCCATCGCCCTCATAGAGAGCGGGCTCGGAGAAAAATGCGACGCGACGTATGCGGTCGTCGCCCCGCTCAGAAGGCGGGTAAAGCGCCTCATGGCCCGCGAGGGCATTTCCGAGGAATATGCAAGAAGCCGTATCTCCGCGCAGAAAAACGCGCGGTGGTTCATAGACCACACGGACATTACGCTCAGAAACGACGCAGACGAGGAGACCTTCCGGAGCCTGTGCCGCAACGAATTTGAAGCTCTGCTCAGCGCGGAGCGGTAAGGATGAAAAGTATGGATAAAGAGATCTTTGAAAGACTCGAATCGAACGTGCGCTCATACAGCAGACACTTCCCGGCAGTCTTCACGCGCGCGAAAATGTCGAAGATGTACTCTGCCGACGGCAGGGAATACCTCGATTTCTTCAACGGCGCCGGAGCCCTCAACTACGGCCACAACAACGACTATATC
>JAEFAK010000255.1 GCA_016287555.1 Oscillospiraceae bacterium | reverse complement strand
CACTGCCGATCTTCATCAGTATGGTCTTCCAGCAGCTTTACAATACCGCGGACAGCCTCATCGTCGGGCAGTTTCTCGGCACGGAGGCGCTCGCGGCGGTCGGTTCCTCGGGAACGATCATCTTCATGCTGATCAGCTTTTTTGAGGGAATGTTCATGGGCGCCGGCGTGCTGATTTCCCGCCGCTTCGGCGAAGGCGACCTCAACGGCGTCTCCCGCGCCGCGCATACCAACGTCGCGATGGGCCTTTTAAGCGGCGCTGCGCTGACGGTCATCGGCGTCTTCTTCACCCCGACGCTGCTGCGCTGGATGAACGTCGACCCGGAGGTCATGCCTCGCGCGGTGGAATACTTCAGCTATTTCTTCCTCGGTTCGCTCGGTATGGTAATGTATAACGTCTGCCGCGGGATGATGTCCGCGGTCGGCGACAGCCGCCATCCGCTCTACTATTTGATGTTTTCGTCGCTGCTGAACATCGCGCTCGACGTAATCTTCGTCGGCGTGCTCGGCTGGGACGTTTGGGCCGCGGCGGTCGCGACGGTGATCTCGCAGGTGCTCAGCGCGGCGCTCTGCTTCATCCGGCTGATGCGCCGGGGAGGCGCGGTGAAGATATACCTGCGCCGCATACGCATCCACGTCGAGTCGCTGAAAAAGATACTGAAATACGGCGTGCCGTCCGGCATACAGAACTCCGTAATCGGGCTTGCCAACGTCATCGTGCAGTCTCAAATAAACACCTTCGGCAAAATGGCGATGGCGGCGTTCGGCGCCCACGCGAAGATAGAGGGCTTCACCTTTATGCCCATAAACAGCTGCTGCTTCGCGATAACGACCTTCGTCAGCCAGAATCTCGGAGCGCAGGAGCATGAACGCGCGAAAAAGGGCGCGCGGTTCGGGATTCTTTCCGGAATGATAATGGCGGAGATCATCGGCGCGATTTACTTCATCTTCGCTCCGACGCTGATCTCGGCTTTCGATTCTACGCCGGCGGTCGTCGCCTTCGGAACGCAGCAGGCGCGGATAGAAGCGCTCTTCTACTGTCTGCTCGCGCTTTCGCACGCGATTGCGTCCGTCTGCCGCGGCGCGGGCAAGGCCTTCGTGCCGATGACGGTGATGCTGTCGGTGTGGTGCGTCTTCCGCGTAATATACATCTATACGGTGATGCATTTCTTCGGCACGATAAACCTGATATACTGGGCGTACCCGATAACCTGGGCAATAAGCTCTGTCATCTACATAATATACTATTTGAAGTCCGACTGGGTACACGGCTTTGACAAAGAAAAGCTGCGGGAGGCCGCCTATGAAGTGTGAGGCGCTGATTAATAAAGACAAGGCGCTTTACGCCGATATGCTCGACGCGCTCGGCGGCGGCCGCGCGCACGTGGTCTTCGATTCCGAAACCGCCGTGCTGGCGCGGTATAACGCCTTCCCGATATATATGCTCGGCGCGGAGGACGAAGCCGCGGGCGAACGTCTGCTCGACGGCATTCCCGAGTCGGAATACGTCGTCATCCTGCGCGGCGAAGCGCTGATAGAATACGCGAAGGCGAAGGGCATGTGGGTATCCGACCCCTGCTTTCAGGTCTTCTACGAGGGTGCGCCGCTCGACGAAAGCGGTCCGATGGAGATACGCCGCCCGTCGCCGGAGGACTTCGACGCCGTCGCCGCGACATATTCGCTGATTCCGAGGGAGGAGCTGCGCAAGGACTTCGAGCGCGAGGACTTCTTCTGCGGATACCTCGGCGGAAAGCTCGCCGCCTACGCCGGAGTGCATTCCGAGGGCTCGCTCGGCATGCTTTACGTTTTTGAAGAATACCGCGGCATGGGGCTTTCCAAGCAGATGTCGCGTTTCATGGTCAATAATCAACTCAGAAAGGGCAGACTGCCCTACGCGCACGTCTTTTGCGACAACACGGCGTCGCTGGGACTTCAGCGCCGGAACGGGATGACCTTCTCGTCCGGCGTCATCGCGTGGGCGCGCACGTCGCCGCGGAAAAGAGATGATAGCGAAGAAGGAGTAAAAAACAACGGAATAGAAGCCTTGCGG
>JAEFAK010000254.1 GCA_016287555.1 Oscillospiraceae bacterium | reverse complement strand
GACGACATGCCGCTTGACCGCTGGCTCTCCGAGCAGGTCTGGCCCAACGAGGCCAGGCTCACCGACGAGGCGGTCTATACCTTCACCAAGCTCGGCGTCATGGAGTACGTCTCCAGCGGCATCACCGCCTGCTGTGATATGTACGTCCACAACGACGGCTTCACCGCCGCCTGCATCGACGCGGGCTTTCGCGCGGTGATCGCCTGCGGGCTGAACGACTTCGACCGCGACGCGGAGCAGACCGAGCGGGATTACCTCAAATACAACGCCCTGCACGAGCTGATCTCCTTCCGCCTGGGCATCCACGCGGAGTACACCACGAGCCCCGAGCGTATGCGCTATGCCGCTGCGCTGGCCGAGAAGTATCAGGCGCCCTGCTTCACGCACCTGTGCGAGACGAAGGCCGAGACGGAGGGCTGCATCGGCCGCTACGGCCTTACCCCTCCGCAGGTGCTCGACAGGCTGGGCTTCTTCCGCTACGGCGGCGGCGGCTTCCACTGCTGCCACATGAGCGGGGAGGATATCGCGCTCTTTGCCCGGAAGAAGCTCTGGGCGATCACGAACCCGGCCTCCAACCTCAAGCTCGCCAGCGGCGTCGCCCCGATCGAGAGGCTGAGAAAGGCCGGCGTGCCCCTCGCCATCGGCACCGACGGCGCGGGCAGCAACAACGCTCTGGACATGTTCCGCGAGATGTACCTCGTCTCCGCGCTGGGGAAGCTCACGGCGGGCGACGCCTCCGCCTGCCCGGCCGAGAGCGTGCTGGAGATGGCCTGCGTCGGCGGCGCGAAGGCAATGGGACTCGACGACTGCACGGACCTCGCGCCCGGCATGCGCGCCGACCTCGTCGTGCTCGATCTGCAGCGGCCGAACATGCAGCCGGAGAACAACATCGTCAAAAACATCGTCTACGCGGGCTCGAAGGAGAACGTGCGCCTGACGATGGTGGACGGCGTCGTGCGCTACGAGGACGGCGAATTCTTCGTCGGCGAGAGCGCCGGGCGCATCTATGAAAAAGCCGAGGCCTTCATCAGAAAGATCAGAGAGTAGACAGAGACATGAAACGCATCGACCTGCATATCCACACCACCGCCTCCGACGGTACCTTTACGCCCGAGGAGGTCGTCCGCGAGGCGTCCCGCCTCGGCCTCGCCGCCGTCGCGATCACCGACCACGACACCGCCGCCGGCTATGCCCGCGCGGCCGCGGAAGGGGAGAAGCGCGGCCTCGAGGTCGTGCCCGGCATCGAGATCAGCACCAAATTCCGCAGCGCGGTCCACATCCTCGGCTACTATATCGACGTGGATTCCCCCGCGCTCGAGGAGGTGCTCGAATGGATGCACCGCGACCGCGAGGAGCGCAACGTCAAGCTCTGCGCGATGCTGCGCGCGAGCGGCGTGGATATCGACATCGAGCGGATGCACGCGCGCTTCGGCGATCTCGTCGGCCGGCCGCATTTCGCCGAGATCATGATCGAGAACGGCATGGCGCGCGACATGAACGACGCCTTCGAGCGGCTGCTCAACAAGAACAGGCCCTACTTCATCCCGCGGCAGTTCCTGCCCATCGAGCGCTCGATCGAGATCATCCGCGAGGCGGGCGGCACGGCCGTGCTGGCCCACCCCTTCCAGTACCGTTTGGACGACGAGGCCCTGCGCGAGCTCATCGAGCACTGCATGGCAAGCGGGCTCGAGGGCATCGAGTGCCGCTATTCCGGCTATGACGCCCGGATGTGCGCGTATCTTGAGTCGCTCGCGGCCGAATACGGCCTTGTCCGGACCGGCGGCAGCGACTTCCACGGGACGATCAAAAGCGATATCCTGCTCGGCACGGGAAAGGGCGAGCTGAACGTGCCCTACGCCTTTTTGGAGGAGCTGCGCTCCCGCCGCGCGAAAACTTAAGTTGACAAAGCGGCGAAAATGCCGTTTACTTGTATAAACGACTCGACCTTACGCCGAAAGCTTTGACAAAAAATTAAGCACCAGGAGACAGATAACATGGCCAAAACCAGAAAACGCGCCGGAGACAGACGGGACGGACGCCTGCTGCGCTCGCTGCCGGCTTTCTGCAAGTTCAT
>JAEFAK010000253.1 GCA_016287555.1 Oscillospiraceae bacterium | reverse complement strand
AAGAGACGGACGCGCTTTTCGGGGCGGCCGACGTCCTCAGCGTCGCAAATGCGGAAAAGCACCGCCGCATCCTGCTCGCGCTTTCCGCAGCGGGGACGCTGCTGACGCTGGCCTTCCTGCTCTACGACGAGGCGGAGTGGCACGGGCTCATCCTTGCCTGCGGCGTGATGATCCTCTGCCTGGCCATTATCCGCCGCCTTTCGGCGCGCCTTGACTGCCACAGGAGATACCTGCAGTACAGAGTGCTGGCCGAGAGCCTGCGCGTCCAGTTTTTCCTCTCCCTCGCCGGGGCGGGGACGCACGCCGCGGATATCCTGCCCTGGTCCGTCCGCAGGGGCATCCCTTGGATCGAGGAGATACTTCGGGAGCTTCCCGCGCAGGAGCCGGGGGAGAAGCGCTCCGTGCTCGAATGCTGGATAAGGGATCAGAAAAGATACCATGAAAAGGCCCTCAGAAAGACGGAGTCAAAGGACAAAAGGGACGGGCGCACGGCAAAGGCCGTTCTCGCCGTTACTCTGGCGGCCTACGTCGCTGCGCTGGCCTTCGAGCTGGCCGCATTCCGGCGCAGCGCGGCAAATGCCGATACCGTCCGCGCCGTGCTGAAAATAGTGCTGGGGACGATGTCGGCCGTGACGCTCTTTACGGGGAGCTATTACGGGAAGATGTCGCTTTCCAACGTCATCGACGACCATAAAAGAATGATATCGCTCTACGAGACTGCCGAGGAGCAGATCCTCCGGGACGGCGAGAGCGAGGAGCTGCTGCTCTTTCTGGCGAGAGAGTGCCTCAATGAGAACAGCACGTGGTATGCCTACCAGAGCAAGAACAAGCCCGATATGGTGATCTGAGGATGAAGTTATGAACGAAGACAAGCTCAAAAGGATGCAGGAGCTCATAGCGCGGCTCAACGAGGCCTCCGAGGCCTACTACGGCAGCAAAGACGAGATAATGTCCAACTACGAGTGGGACGCCATGTTCGACGAGCTCGGCCGCCTCGAGGCCGAGACGGGGACCGTCCTGCCCGAGAGCCCGACTCAGAAGGTTAGCGCCGCGGCCGAGGACAATATCGCCGGAGCCAAGGAGCCCCATGAGTTCCCGGCCCTCTCGCTGGCGAAGACCAAGAGCGTCGAGGAGCTGTGCGCCTGGGCGGGGGAGCGCCCCGTCTGGCTCAGCTGGAAGCTCGACGGCCTTACGCTCGTCCTGACCTATGACGGAGGAAGGCTCGTCCGCATCCTGACTCGCGGCGACGGCGCCGTCGGCACGAACATAACCTTCATGAAGGACGCCCTGCGCGGCTTTCCGAAGGAGATAGCTTACTCCGGTCACCTCGTCGTGCGCGGCGAGGCGACGATTTCCTATCCGGAGTTTGAAAAGATAAATTCCGCCATCGACGACCCCTCCGAGCGCTACGCCAATCCGCGCAATCTCGCCGCGGGGACGCTGGGGCTCGACGCCAAGCGCCTGGACGAAGTCCGGCAGCGCGGCGTGCTCTTCAACGCATTTACTCTCGTCTATACCGAGGAGGACATAGTCTCCTGGGGCGCGCGCATGGACCGCCTCGACGAGCTGGGCTTCACCACCGTCGCCAGGGAGCCGACCGACGCGGCCGGGCTTCCCGCCGCGGTCGAGCGCTGGACGGGAATGGTCGAGGATGGGACGATGCAGACCCCGGTCGACGGCCTCGTCATCTGCTACGACGACACGGTCTACGCCGCCGGAGGAAGCGTCACCGGACACCACGCGACCCGCGCCGGATTTGCCTTCAAATGGGCCGACGAGTCCGCGCGGACGGTCCTGCGGCAGGTCGAGTGGTCCTGCGGGGCGACGACGATAACCCCCGTCGCCATATTCGATCCCGTGCAGCTCGAGGGGACGACTGTCTCCCGCGCGTCGCTCGTGAACCTCAGCGAGATGGACCGACTCGGCATAGGCGAAAACGGCGCGACCGAGCTGGAGGTAATAAAGGCCAACAAGATAATCCCCAAGGTCGTCGGCGTGCCTTCGGCGAAGGGGAAGTACGCCCTTCCCGAAAGCTGCCCCGCCTGCGGCGGGCCCGTGAGCGTGGCTGTCGGCGTCAGCCGCG
>JAEFAK010000252.1 GCA_016287555.1 Oscillospiraceae bacterium | reverse complement strand
CGCCGTATTTTCTTTTGAGGGAAGTGATAAGATCTAGCCTGTGCTCGAGCTCGTTGAGGCGCTCGGGCGAATACTCGAAGCTGCCGCCGAGATCGCGCAGCTGATAGGCGGCGTCCTCAAGCTCGTAATAGGCGCTGTCGAGCCGGGAACAGAGCTCGCCGTACTGCTCCGAGAGCCCGGCGATATCGGCCACGGCGTCCGCTGCGCTGCGGAGCTTTTCGAGCGCGCCCGCGTCGCCCGAGAGCAGCTCGGAGCCGCCCTCAAGGGCATTGCTGATCTTCTCGGCATTCGACAGGAGCCTCAGCTCCTCCTCGATGGCCTCCTCCTCGCCGACCGAAAGGCCGGCTTTTTCGACCTCTCGGATCTGATAGGCGAGGATATCGAGCCTGCGCTCGCGCTCCTCGGCGGAGACGAAGCCGGAATTGAGCCTGCCGACGACCTTTTTCAGCGCGTCGTAGACGGAATTGACCTTTTCGCGCTGTGCGATAAGCGCGGCGCCGCCGAACGCGTCGAGGATGCCGATATGTTTTTTCGGTTCGAGCAGGGACTGGTGCTCGTGCTGGCCGTGAACGTCGACGAGGCTGTCGGTCACGGCACGGAGCGCCGCGAGGGTCACGATCTCGCCGTTGAGCCTGCAAAGGCTCTTGCCCGAGGCCGTGATCTCGCGCACAATGATCAGCTCGCCCTCCTCGGCCTCGATGCCGAGCTCGGAAAGCTGTTTTTCGACCGCCGCTCTTTCGGGGCCCGAGATATCGAAGAAGGCCTCCACGCGCGCCTTCTGGCTGCCGTGGGAGATCAGCTCGCGGCTGCCGCGGTCGCCGAGCACGAGGTTCGCGCTGTCGATGATGATCGATTTGCCCGCGCCGGTCTCGCCCGTGAGCACGTTGAGGCCCGGGGCAAGCTCGATATCGAGCTGCTCGATCAGCGCTATGTTGTTTATGATCAGTCTTGAGAGCACTTTTCCTCCTGCGGGGCGGTTTCAGACCAGTTTTTCACGGATCAGCTTGAAGATATTGCGGCTGAATATGCGTATGAAGCGGACCTTTTGGTCGGCCTTGCGGACGGTGAAGGAGGTATCCTTCGGAACGGTCATGAGCTGCACGCCGTCCGAATGCAGGACGCACTCGGAGCGCGCGGTCACGGTTATGACGGAATCGAAGGACGCTACGACCGGCCGCGCCGTCAATGAATGCGGGCAGACGGGGGTGACGAGCATGACGTCGAGATTCGGGGCGACGACGGGGCCGCCGGCCGAGATGGAATAGCCCGTCGAGCCGGTGGACGACGAGATTATGACGCCGTCGCCGTGGATCATGCCCATGCTGAAGCCGTCGACCTCGACCTCCACGTGTGAGACGGACGAGAAGCCCTTCTTCGCGATCATGAAATCGTTGAGGCAGATGAACTCTCTCCCCTCGCCGATCTCTGCCCGGAGCATCGACGCCTCCTCGATGCGGCACCGGCCCTCCTTGAAGCTTTTGAGGGCGGCCCCGAAGCCGGCGACGTCGGTCTCGCTGTAGAAGCCGATCTTGCCGAGGTTGATGCCGAGGAACGGGACCTCGAGCGAAAAGCCGTTGTTCACCGCCGCGGATACCGCCGTCAGCACGGTGCCGTCGCCGCCGATGGTGATTATGCACTCGGCGGGCAAGGCGGCATTCGCGCGGAACAGGTCGGTCGGACTCGGGAAGGCCTCGCCGATAAAGCCCTCATCCCCTATGGTTTTGAGCACGCTTTTGAGCACCTCGGCCGAACCCGGCTTGGTCATATTCGCGAATACGTAGATCCTTTTTTTCATAGCTGGCAACTCCTTTGAAAAGCCCGTTCAGCCGAGGCTTTCATGAGCGTTTTCGACCGTTTGGGCGGCAAGCTCGCGGACGCGCTCAACATCCAATGCGCCTTCCTCCCCGCCCTCCTCGTCCGTGCCGAGATAGAGCAGGAACTCGATATTGCCCTTGGGTCCGGTGATCGGCGAAAAATCGACGCCGAGCACGGAAAAGCCCGAGGAGAGCGCGAATTCCGCCGCGGAAAGCAGGACCTCAAGATGCGTCTTTTTATCGCGCACGACGCCGTTTTTGCCGACCTTTTCCCTGCCCGCCTCGAAC